>JBFEIF010000024.1:0-23791 GCA_041553795.1 Sulfurimonadaceae bacterium | reverse complement strand
GAGTTCTCCAATCTATTTGAAAAAAATATTACTGCAGGGCGTACCGTAAGTCCGACTCAGGTTGGAATGGGCGTACGAGTCAGTGCAACAGCATTGGATCTTCGAACAGGGGCCTATGTCCAGACAGAAAACACGACTGATCTTGCCATTGCAGGAGATGATGGATGGTTTGGCCTGAGCGCTCCGGGAAATGAGTCCTATTTTACTCGTGCCGGTGATTTTCATTTTGAAGCGTATAATGCAGATGGTTCGAGAGGGCACCCTTTTTATCCTTATGATGCAGAAGAGACAGCAACTACGACACGCCTGATAAGTCAGGGCGGCCATTTTGTCACAGGGACTTTAGCCAATAACACGGCTAACGGTGTGATCACACCCGTTGACACTCTTGAGCTTTCAAATGTAGATGCACAGGAAGCTCTGATCTTTCCAAGCCAGTTGACCTACCCTACCGAACCGACGACACAGGCAGATTTTATTGGAAACATAGGGATCGAAGACGTTCCACGTGCAGCCAGTGCAACCGTGATCAGTCCTCAAAACGAACGTAACAACCTACGTCTTGTTTTTACCAAGTCAGCGATACAGCCTACTGTGGGAAGTAGCTGGGACATTCTTGCAACAACGGGAACGGCCGACAGTTCAACGATTTACGATACACAAAATGGAAGTATCCTCTTTGGTGAGTTTGGTAACCTCATAAACTACACGCTTCCTCCTTTAGACAACAATGGAGCTCCGGTTACAGCCAACTTAGGAAACAACTTTAGCGGTATTATCGCGAATGATGGACCCAGCTCAGTCTCCTCATCTGCAACCGATGGTGTCCTGGGCGGAAACCTGATGAAATATACAGTTAACAGAAATGCTGAAGTACTTGCAAACTTTGATAACGGCAGAACAAGCATAGTAGGCAAAGTGGCTATTTACCATTTCCAGAACGATCAAGGGCTTGAAAACCTTGGCGGCAACCGTTTCAAGGTCAGTGCCAACAGCGGTAAGCCTATATTTTATGACCAAGACAATGGAAATGTCCTAAACAATACTTTGGAAAACTCAAATGTAGGCCTTGAAACAGCACTGACGCAACTCATAATCATGCAGCGCTCTTATGATGCCACAGCCAAGACCATCTCCACATCGGATGAGATGCTCAAAAATGCGCTAAGGATGTAAGTATTTAGAGATACTTTCTTCCGCAATATCCCCTCTCTCTTGGAAAATTCTTTATATTAAATGACTCAAAAAACTTATATATTTTTATATCAATTTTCTTTATAGAATATCTCGCAAGTTGGAACATGTTTTGCTTTTAGTTATTACTAGTAAAAAGGATATATTATGTTGAAATCACTTTTTTCAGGTGTCTCTGGGCTTCAGTCACACCAAATCGCCATGGATGTCGAGTCAAACAACATCGCCAATGTGAATACCGTCGGGTTTAAATACTCACGTGCAAACTTTTCTGACCTGTTGGCACAGACCAATCAGATCGCAACCGCACCTCAAGGTGACTTGGGTGGTAAGAACAATGTACAGATCGGTCTGGGGGCCACTGTCGCTTCAGTAACACGCATTCACTCTCAGGGTTCTATCCAAAACACGGATAAAAACACCGATGTTGCCATTCAGGGTGACGGTTTCTTTATTCTAAGTTCTGATAACGGAAATACCTACAAATACTCCCGTTCAGGCGACTTTAAATTCGATGCAAACGGAAACTTTGTCGACAACAACGGTTTTATCGTTCAAGGATGGCTGCGTGATGAAATCACGGGAACAGTTGATTCGACTGCACCCATCGCAAGTATCAACATTCCACCGGGACTGACTACACCGGCACAAGCGAGTCGGGAAGTCACCTTAAAAGCAAACCTCAATTCCGGCAGTCAGGTTGAAAACTTCAGCCCGACCTGGCAGATCAACAGCCTGGGAGACTTTATTGATGAAAATGGCAATACTATTCTTGCAACAGACTCGCCACGACCTGTTCCAGAAGATGTAGGAGTCATGTTTAATGAAGAAGGAGAAGCCCTTAACCTGCAGACGGGACAAGGGATCTGGGCATCGTTTAAAGCTGCACAGACAACAAGTGCTGATCTGTCAACACAGTTTTCAGGAGTAGGAACGACCTTACCGCAAGATACTACCTTTAGCCTGGGACTGACACTTGATGATGGAACTATCGTCACGGCAACGTATAATGCTTTGGCTGGTGAAACACAGGCGCAGGCATTTGGCGGATACATCGGTGCGATCAACGCCCTTTCTGCACAAACGGGTGTCACGGCAAGAGTATCATCCACAGGTAATGAAATCCAGCTTGAAAACTTGAACAACAATGACAGCGCTTCTCATAATATCAATGTCACCACTCAGTCTATTATAGATACAGGAACAGGTCTTCCTGTAGGTGTACAACCTACTTTTCTTGGTCCTGTAGCCGGAGTAACGACAACGGCTTATACCTATACCTACAATTCAAATGCAGCGGGTAATCTTGGCGGCGGAGCAGACAAGGTATTTAAAACTATCAATGATCTGCGTGAAGCCTTACAAAACGAAGCCCGAAGTTACGATCTGGATGGTGATGGAGCATTGGAAAACGCCATAACTGTAGAAGTGACACCTGAAGGCCGATTTGTCATCAAAAACCCGGCTGGTGTTGCAGATCCAGCTGGCTTGCCTGCAAATGCTACAACCGATGATTACAATATGTTTATCGCCGTTACAGGATACAGGACTGCTGCTATCTCAGAAAATGTCCGTTTCAGTACGACTATGCAGTCCTTAAACGCCTCTTTACCGGCAGGCACTGCAGGAATCACTCTGTCTCAGTCCTTGAATGCTGCAACACACTCAAGCAGTATTGATATCTATGATTCACTGGGCTCAAAACATACCCTCAGAATGGAGTTTAGAAAGGTCGATGTTGACCTTACGACAGGTAGCCGTTGGGACATGATCCTTTCTGTTCCGGAACCGGCAGTCATTGATACTGTTGCACCGCTTAATGAACTTGCCGGGCAGGTGCGTTTTAACAATGACGGATCCTTAGCGACTTACTCGCCTATCAACTTCTCATTTACAGGAAACAACGGATCGGCACCGGACCAGCAGGTTCGTCTTGACTTTGGTACGGCTAATGCCTTTGACGGGATGACCTCATTCGATGCACGTTCGGCAACTTCGGGTATCTCACAAGATGGTTTTACCGGAGGCGATATTGTCGGTATCCGCATTGACCAGTCCGGTACACTTATAGGTTCATTCTCTAACGGCCGGGCTTTTGGATTGGCACAGATCGGTATGGCTAAGTTTGCCAACAACGAGGGGCTCTCTGCAGACGGCGGAAATATCTACCTCCAGTCTGCCAACTCGGGTGATCCTATTATCGGTGAAGCAGCAACAGCAGGGCGCGGGTTTATTCAATCTGCCGCCCTTGAAGCTTCTAACGTCGATCTGTCACGTTCATTGACTCAGTTGATCATCATACAGCGTGGATATCAGGCAAATGGTAAGACGATCACGACTTCCGATCAACTTCTCAATACCCTCATCGGTCTCAAACAATAGTCGCTCTAACGCGACTATAACCCCGCCTAGATCTTTCCAAATATCTCATTATACAGCTGCATAGCGGCACGATCAGACAAGCTGGCTATATAATCGGCAATAACACGATGTTTGGAACGTGTTTGCAATTGAAGCGCATAATACTTAGGGAGCATCTTCGGCTCCTCCATCAAGGCCTCAAAAAGACCGCTGACTGCTTTCTTCCCGGCATACATCTTACGGACGATCTCTTTATGTTGATAAAGTTCCTGAAAAAGTATCTTTTTTAGTTTTTTGATCTTTGTCTCCAGGACCTGGTCAAAACCGATTGGGATCTCTTTAGAACTTGGTATGCAGGCACTTAAGACCTTTGAGTTGTCGATCTTGTCCTTTGAGTATTCCAAAAGAGAATAGACAAGATGGTTGATAAAATGCGAAGAGAACCGGTATCTGAACATCTCATCCTCATCTTCATGAATACCTTCCGCATAGACCTTTTCCAGGACCTCTTTCGCCAATTCGCTCTCTTTCAGGGTCTCGAAACTTATCAGACCCGAATGGATCCCGTCATCTATATCATGGCTCATATAAGCGATCTCATCCGCTCTGTCTACTACCATCGCTTCTATAGAGGGGTGGGTATCTAACAAAAACAGCTTGTCTATCTCTTTTGGGAAAAACTTTTTTCTGTAAGGATAGGAGTGTTTCAAAACACCCTCCAAGGTAGCAAACGAAAGGTTAAGGCCGTTAAAACCCTTATACCGTTTTTCCAAAGAAGTAAGGACTCTGAACGATTGGTAGTTATGCTCAAACCCGTTCTCATAGCCTGATTCAAGAAGTTTTCGATCCAGCTCGTCTCCGCCGACATGACCAAAAGGCGTGTGTCCCAGATCATGTGCAAGGGCAATAGCCTCGGCTAGCGACTCTTCAAGACCAAGCTGCGAAGAGATAGAACGAGCTATCTGTGATACTTCGATTGAGTGGGTCAGACGCGTTCTGAAGAAGTCCCCTTCCTGATTCAAAAAGACCTGTGTTTTATATTCTAACTTTCGAAAACTGCCCGAGTGTATGATCCTGTCACGATCCCTCGCATAGGGTGATCTGAAATCGTCCGAGATCTCGAAAAAACGTTCGTGTGCCTGCATAATTATCCTTTCTGGGGAAGTTTCGGTCTTTTTAGTGCGATTACCGGATCTAAGGTCTCAAAGTCATCTTCTGTTATAAGCGTGTTTGTACCTGTGTGCAGGACACCTGCCTTTATGACCTTGGCACGTAATCCGCCACGCCCGCTCATAGCCCGATAGACCCCTTTTTTCATAACGGCGTTCATCCATGTACAAGGAGAACAGTACTCTATGCCTTCAAAAGTGACATCCCCGATAACAAAACGTTTGTTTATTAGCTGATTAAGATTGATCCCGGATATGACTATATTCCGTCTAAATAGAGAAGGGTCGTAGGGCAGAGCGTTTTCTTCGCAAACACTCCGCATCACCTCTTCTGACATAAAAGTAAGCGGATAGGTTGAGAATTCGAATCGGTCACCCTCAATGCCCCTATGTGGTTCGAGAGCAACTTTCTCAAGTTCATATGTCGGAGCCGATCCTATATCAAACTTTTTTCGGGTAAAGTAATGGTGTTCAGGTGAAGCATATATATACGAGATTTTCACCTCTATCCTCATTCTCGGATTTCTATCTTCTCAGCCTTTTGGCACTTCAGACACACACCCGACTCGTCTGCTTTGTGTTTACTTGCTTTTTCAGCCTCTTCTTCGTTGTAGGCTCTACACTCTGTGGAGACTTCTCCCGGCTGAAGCGAATCACACATACTGCCTGTAAACTTAAAGCCCTCACAACCTATTAGAAAAATAGACACGATCACGATAAAATATTTCATTATTCTAACTCATACCCTTTGTTTTCCAAACACTGCACACATGCCGGTTCTAGTGGAGACTTAGATGCCTCAGCCGCTTCTTTTTCATCATAATACCGGCATTGGGTCAGATCCTTTTCAACCTGATGGGTTGAATATCCTTCTGGGCAGATAAGACCGTTTATCTTGATTCTTTTGTCTAACTGCTCCTGACTTTTAAAACTGCATCCTGTCACCAGCAGCAAAATTAACACCACTATAATATTTTTCATCCGGCCATCTTTCAATCATGTTCTCTGTATCTGTATTATACCTCACATTATCAGACTTCTTAAACGATTTGAATTATAAGCAGTTTTAAGTAGAGTAATATATAATTTTACCTAATCAGAGTGTAAAGGCTTATCTATGAAGCAGTATTTAGAGTTATGTAACCGCATCGTCAATGATGGTACCTGGGTCAAAAACGAACGTACGGGGAAATCCTGTTTGACAGTCATCAATGCGGATCTTGAATATGACGTGGGTGCAAACAAATTTCCTATGATCACGACCCGTAAGAGTTACTTCAAGTCTGCTATAGCCGAACTTCTTGGCTACATCCGCGGTTACGACAATGCTGCTGATTTTCGTGCCCTGGGGACAAAGACCTGGGACGCCAATGCCAACCTGAACGAAGCATGGCTCAATAATCCTTACCGTAAAGGCAAGGATGACATGGGACGAGTCTACGGTGTACAGGGACGAAGCTGGAAAACGCCCGAGGGAAACACTATCGATCAGCTTAAAAAAGTCGTCGATGATCTTAAGAATGGTATAGACGACCGGGCCGAGATAATCACCTTTTATAATCCGGGTGAATTTCATATGGGCTGCCTGCGTCCCTGTATGCATACCCATAACTTTTCTCTTATCGGAGACACCCTTTACCTTACCTCTTATCAACGCTCCTGTGATGTCCCTCTGGGACTTAACTTTAACCAGGTCCAAGTCTTTGTCTTCTTGGCCTTGGTGGCACGAATCACCGGAAAGAAAGCAGGAACTGCGTATCACAAGATCGTCAATGCCCACATCTATGAAGATCAATTGGAGCTTATGCGTGATGTACAGCTAAAACGTGAACCCTATGATTCACCCCAGCTTCATATCAATGATAAGATCACTTCGCTGGAAGACCTTGAGACATGGGTGACAATGGATGACTTTACCGTTACCGGCTATCAGTGTCATGATCCTATCGCCTATCCTTTTTCGGTCTAGAAGAAGATTGCATGCATAAACCTCTGATCTCACTCATAGCCGCAATGGCTAACAACCGTGTTATAGGCAAGGATAATCAAATGCCCTGGCACCTGCCTGCCGATCTGGGTCACTTTAAATCAATAACATTGGGAAAACCTGTTGTTATGGGAAGAAAGACCTATGAATCTATAGGACGACCTCTTCCCGGCCGAAAGAATATCGTTATCAGCCATGACAAAGACTATAAACTTGAAGGTTGTGAAACAGTAAGTTCTCTTAAGGATGCATTGGCCCTGGTAAGCGATGCGCAAGAAGTGATGATCATCGGAGGAGGATATCTCTATGACCTCACTCTTTCAATAGCTGACAGACTCTATCTGACTTTTATCGATCTGGATGTTGAGGGAGATACACAGTTTCCTGACTATAAGCAATTAAGACTGACAGAGGTTCATCGGGAAAGCCACCTTAAGGATGAAAAGAATCCTTATGACTATCAATTTGTTGATTTTGTTGTGAAGCAGGATTAGGCAAACAGTTTTTGTACGGCTTCTTTGCTATCGGTACCTTGTGCGATTTTTGCAATATACTGAACGTACATAATAGAATATTGTCTGGCAATCATCTCTTTGTCATCAACCACTTTAAGATGAGGCTCTATCAAAGACTCATATAGACAGGTATTCTCATCAAGCAAACACAGCACTTCGGGTATTTGTGAGACAGCAAATCCGTAATAGATGAAAGACTCGAACAAAGCGTTCAATGCCGTGATATGGTCTTCGCACTTCATAGTAATATTTTCTAGATGTAGATTTTTATTGTAGATGTAGGTTTTTTCGGCTGCTTCTAAGGCTAAAGTGATCTTTTCATACATAATCATCTCCTTACACAAATGAACATCATATCCCAATTTAGTAAATGATTCTCTACTAAAAAAATGTCGGTTTTGTGTAAATCCTCTGCCTTATGCTTTTTTCAGCCGGACCCGTTGTGCATGTGTTATAGCCACTGCCATAGCATCCGATATATCCAAGGGTTTTATCTCTTTTTTTATTCCCAGAAGCCTTTGGACCATAAATGCCACCTGCTCTTTTTGGGCCTTTCCCTTGCCAGTAAGAGCTTTTTTGACCTGCAAGGCCGTATATTCACTAAACTGTCCGAATTCCTGCAGAATCTTCAACATCATAGCCCCTCGAAACTGGGCAAGCTTGATCGTTGTCTTTGGATTATGGGCATAAAAGATATCTTCCATCGCTACTTCATCGATCTTGTGCTGTTTAAATATAAGATCAAAACCTTCAATCATCTGTGGGATCTGAATCTGAAGTTCATCCGGTTTTATTTTGATAAGGCCGGCCTCGACCAATTTCATAGAACTTCCTTCCAATGCAATAATCGCATATCCGAGGTTGCGTGTTCCAGGATCTATTCCCAAGATATTCACATCTTCTCATTTCCCCCTATTACAGGGCTCTATTTAATGTTATCTGTCTTTTCATCACATATGTGAAGAACTCTTTATTCACATCATATATCTGCGCTATTTTAGCAAATTCTCGGGAAATTTTAGATATTATTCCCAAAAGTTATTCACATCCATGATTTTGTGAATAACTGATATCTTTTTGTATCGTCAGCATATTTAAAAATATATTTCATTTACAACATAAAGGTCTTGAATGACAATAGGTGATTCCATCTTAGAACTTTTAAAAAAAGAGATCAGCGAGATCGAATATAATCGTTATATAAAACAGCTTAGCTTTTGTACAGAAGAATCAAAAACCGATTATGTGCTTTTTATAGCACCTAATCCTCTAGTGGCTTCATGGGTCAAGACCCGATATAGTGAGAAGATCGCCCATCTTTTTGAAGTCAAGACCAGCATAAAGCCTCAGATCAACATCGAAGTCAAACGTAAACATACTTCTAAACAGACACAAAGCGATCTAACAGTGAGTTCTCCTCAGCACTCAGCCCATCAAAGCCTTTTAAATCCGGCTTATACTTTTGATAACTATGTAGTCGGGAGTTCTAACCAGTTCGCTTTTTCTGCCGCACAGTCTGTATGTGAAAAACCCGGATCTGCCTATAACCCGCTTTTTATCTATGGGGGCGTAGGCCTAGGTAAGACGCACCTTATGCAGTCGGTAGGAAACCGTCTCCAGACTCAGGGCAAATCGGTAATCTACTCATCTGTTGAACAATTTGTCAATGATTTCACCCGTCATCTTCGTAACCAGACAATGGATAGATTTAAAGACAAATACCGAAACTGTGATGTATTGATGATCGATGATGTACAGTTTTTATCAGGCAAAAACCAGACACAAGAAGAGTTTTTTCATACCTTTGAAACACTCAGAAGCGAAAACAAGCAGATTATATTGACTTCTGATAAACATCCTAAACAGATCGCAGGACTTGAGGACAGACTTAAAAGCCGTTTTGAATGGGGGCTTATTGCCGATATCCAGCCTCCTGAACTTGAAACAAAAATCGCGATTATCAATAAAAAATGTGAGATCAACAGAGTAGATATTTCCAAAGATATAATTGACTATATTGCGACTATAATCGACAACAATGCCCGTGAGATCGAAGGTATACTTTCCAAGCTCCATGCCTATGCAAAACTGATGAACCAGGAAATCACTCTAGAGTTCACGAAAAACGTACTGAAAGAGCAGCTGAAAGAAAAACGCGAGAACATCACTATTGAACATATCGTCAAGTTTGTCTCCAAAGAACTCAATGTCAAACCAAGCTAGATCCGTTCGAAGACCCGAAGCAAAAATATCGTCTATGCAAGACGTGTAGCCATCTATCTTGCCCGTTCTTTAACACAAAACACGATGCCTCAGCTTGCACAATATTTTGGTATGAAAGACCATACTACTATCTCACATACGATGAAAAAAATAAATGAGCTTTTAAAAACAGACGAGAATTTTAAAGTCAAAATCGATGAATTGAACAATAAGATCTCTGCGGGTCTTTCTTTATAGAGAAATAGCTATAGATTAAAGATTAAAATAATTCATTATTCAATTGTCTAAAAAAAAGATATAATTTCTAAGGTGAACAAATGTGAATAACTTTTTTTAAGTATTCACACCTGTTCAAATGCTGTAGTCAGGGCTTTAATTGTGGTTTTCACATATTCATCTCACCTACTACTAACTACTATAATTATTAATAAATAAATAGGAAACTCAATGAAGATTTCAATTGCCAAAACAGTTTTAGAGAACATCCTTATTCATTCTCAAGCTTTCTTAGAAAAAAAAGATACCTCACAGATCACCTCACATATATATTTAGAAACACATGCAGGTAAACTTCTTGTCAAAGCAACAGACTATGAAATAGGTATCAAAGTTGAAACTGATCAGGTTGAAACCTTATCTCCAGGCTCTATTACAGCCAATGGAAAAAAACTTATGGATATTATCCGAATACTTAAAGATGGTATTATCGTCCTAGAAAATATTGGTGAGATGCTTCATATCCAACAAGGACAGTCAAATTTCAAGCTTCCTACTTTCAATGCAAATGAATTTCCACAATTTCCAAATGAAGATTCAAAACCGAAAATAAACCTTGATTCTCAAAAACTGATCTCTTCACTGAAAAAGATCACTCCTGCTATAGATAACAATAATCCAAAATTTGAACTTAACGGTGCTCTTATTGATATAGCATCAAACAAGATATCAATTGTATCTACAGATACTCGACGTCTTGCATTGGTTGAGATTGATAACAGTTCAAGCGAAGAACTTTCATTGATCATCCCTAAAAAAGCAATCATCGAAATGCAAAAATTATTTTTCAATGCCATTGAGATATATTATGACAATACTCATCTGATCATTAAATCTGATCAATATACATTTTTCACAAAATTGATCAATGGAAAGTTCCCAGACTATACACGTATTATTCCAAAAGCAACTTCGTATAATCTCTCACTTCCAAAAGCAATGATGATCGATGCTATTAAGCAGATCACGACTATCTCAAATGATCTGAAGATTAGTTTTTCAAATGATTTAATCACCTTTGAGAGTCTAAGTGAAGATAATATCGAAGCAAAGACACAGATATCATTTAATACACCCTTTGATGAAAAATTCGTTCTTGCAATCAACAGTAAATATATTTTAGACTTTTTATCTCAAATAAATACAACAGAATTCAATATGGGTTTAAATGAATCGAACCTTCCTTTTGTTGTTTCTTCCGAAGATTTCAAGACGATTATTATGCCTATCGTCATATAACAAGCCTTTAAAGGCTTTGTGTATAAAAATAGTATTCCTTCCTACACTTTTAAAATTCTAACCCTTAGAAACACTTAAAAATCAAATTAACAGTAGTCAAAAGTATCACTTGTAGAATTTTTTCTACTTATGCTCCTCTTAAACGAAATATTTAGATAAAAAACGATAGAATAGAACTAATAACGCTCACACAGTTCTAGAAACACTTGCTGAGCAAACCTTTTTTAGGAAGTAAAATGGCAGAAGAAAATTACGGCGCAAGTAATATTAAAGTCCTAAAAGGACTCGAAGCAGTACGTAAACGTCCTGGTATGTATATTGGTGATACAGGTCAAAAAGGTCTTCATCATCTTATTTATGAAGTTGTAGACAACTCTATTGATGAGGCAATGGCGGGTTTTTGTGACACGATCAGTGTGACTCTTACAAAATCAGGAACAGCCATAGTCTCTGATAACGGTCGCGGTATTCCTACCGATATGCATGAGGGAGAAGGAATATCAGCAGCAACCGTTGTTTTGACTGTCCTGCATGCCGGCGGTAAATTTGACAAAGACACCTATAAAGTCTCAGGTGGTCTTCATGGTGTTGGTATTTCAGTTGTAAATGCACTCTCTTCTGACCTAAAGATGATTATTAACCGTGACGGTAAGATATTTGAACAAGAGTTTAAAGAAGGTATTCCACAAGCTGCTTTGGCTGAGACAGGTACTACCCGTAAAACAGGTACAAGTATTGAGTTTTTCCCAGATCCAACGATCTTTGATGCTATAGTCTTTGATTATGAGTATCTTGCTCGCCGTTTAAAAGAGCTTGCCTATCTAAACCCTAAGATCACTATCAAATTTAAAGACGAACGTTCTAATGAAGAAAATACTTACCATTTCGAAGGTGGTATTACTCAATATGTTCAGGATATGAATAAAAAGACTGCATTGACAAGTCCGATTTATTTTTCAGAACGTTTAGAAGATATAGAAGTTGATATTGCTGTTATGTATAATGAGTCTTATGATGAAAAAGTTTACTCATTTGTCAATAATATCCGAACGCCTAATGGTGGTACGCATGAAACAGGTTTCAGAATGGCACTTACACGTGTTATCTCAAACTACAATACCCAAAACGGTGCTGCTAAAGAGAAAGATGTAAAGATTTCCGGTGATGACGTCAAAGAAGGTCTTATCTGTGTTGTATCTGCTCGTGTACCGGAACCTCAGTTTGAGGGACAGACAAAAGGTAAACTGGGGAATGCTTATGTTCGTCCGCTTGTACAAAAGATGGCAAACGACTATCTGAGCAAGTATTTTGAAGAAAATCCTTTGGAAGCAAAAGCAATCGTCCAAAAAGCGCTTATGGCTGCTCGAGGTAGAGAAGCTGCTAAAAAAGCACGTGAACTCACGCGTAGAAAAGATGCGATGACAGTCGGGACATTGCCGGGTAAATTGGCAGATTGTCAAAGCAAAGATGCAACAATATCTGAACTTTACCTGGTGGAAGGGGATTCTGCGGGTGGTTCGGCAAAACAGGGTCGTGACCGTGTCTATCAGGCTATCTTACCACTGAAAGGTAAGATATTAAACGTTGAAAAAGCACGTTTGGACAAGATCCTTAAATCAGACGAGATCACCAATATGATCACGGTACTCGGCTGTGGGATAGGGGAAGAGTTTAATCCTGAAAAGCTGCGTTATCATAAGATAATAATTATGACCGATGCGGATGTCGATGGTTCACATATTCAGACACTCCTATTGACCTTCTTCTTTAGATATTTCCCGCATATTGTAGAGCAGGGATACCTTTATCTTGCTCAACCGCCACTTTATCGTTATAAAAAAGGCAAGACAGAGATCTACTTCAAAGATGACAGAAAGATGAATGACTTCTTGATTGAAAATGGAGCAGAATCTATAGAGATAGACAATATAGGTATAGCCGATTTGATCGCATATTTGAAAGTCGTTGATCATTATCGCGGTTCTTTGGAATCTTTAGAACGAAGATATGCACTGATCGAACTGATACGCCATTTTATTGAAAATCCCGACATTGCCGGATTGACACATGATAAACTTTTTGATGCGGTCAAGATATTCCTGGATGAAAGAAACTATAACATCCTTTCGTCACAGTCTACAGAAGAGTCATTACATCTTTTTGTTCAGACTAATGACGGTATGGAAGAATTGATCATTGACGACAGCCTATTCTCATCGCCTCATTTTACAGAAGCGCACTATATTTACGAAAAGATCAAAAACTGGAAGATCGACACGAAACAAGATCCTTTGCTAATGTTGGAAGAAGCTAAAGAGTTTGCAAAGAAAGGTTCATACATTCAGCGTTATAAAGGTCTTGGTGAGATGAACCCTGAACAACTGTGGGAAACAACGATGACACCGGAAAATCGAGTTCTCTTACGTGTAAATATCGATGATGCAGAGATCGCTTCGGAGACATTCAACCTCTTTATGGGTGACGAAGTCGAACCGCGCCGCCAGTATATTGAGACACACGCCAAAGATGTCAAGCATCTTGATGTATAAGCTCTAAGGGCTTAGAGATGCTCTATCCTCATAAAAAAGAGCGTTCACACCGCTTTTTATTAGCCCTGAGAACAGGGCTTCCTCTATTTTTATTAGCTGCAATCTTGATGTTTGCCCGTCTTAGCGACTATTTTCAGACTATCCCGGACAGCTTTTATATTTTAGCCATATTTATTCTTGCAATATCGATATATTTTATCTTTTACATGATCTACAGGGGCTTTGATGAACAGATCACAGACCCTATTACCCATACCTTTACACGCCAAAAGGTAGTCTCTATTTTAAAAGAAGAGATCAAAAAGACAAATAACTACAGTATTGTATTAATCAGTGTAGACAACCTTTCAGATATAAACGCCAGATACGGTACAAAAGCCGGTGACAGCGTTTTAAACAGGGTCGCAAAGGAAACGGGAAAGTTTTTTGATGCTAAAGGTTTTGACAAGTTTCCTATCGGACATTTCAAGGGCGGTGACTTTCTCATTGGACTTAGCGGAGACTATAATTCCGTTCGTCCTTTTTTAGAAATGATGTGTATAAAATTTGATGATTTTATAATCGATGATATTGAGATTAAAATCAAAGGGGCGATTGTCGATAAGAGTCTGAGTTCGGATGTCGGTGCTCTGATAGAGAGGCTTTTTGAACTGAAAGACTCTGATATGGAAGATGGAGAGCAGATCAAAACACCTTCTGAAGGTGATATCTCTATCTTGGAGTTGGAAGAAAATATTCGCTATGCTATTTCAAATCGTACCTTTTCTTTGATGTTTCAACCCATTCAGGCTGATGAAAAGGCTGCCCAGGTAAGCATAAAGCTACAGGGTAAATATGAGAATATCATCCACCAAAAGACTTTTATGCCGATATTGAAACGTTTAGGATATGAACGGGAGTTTGATGAGATACTCTTGGAAAAGGTCCTGCAGATATGTAAAAAGATAGATAATATTTCTTTCGCATTTAATATCTCGCCTTCCGTACTAAGAAATGTGCGCTTTACCCAGCGCTTTAAGCAGATGGTAGAGAATCAAAATGTTGATTTTTCCCGTCTGATTATCATACTTTCTGAAAAAGAAGTCTATACGAATATGAAACGCTATAACGACCTTTTGCAGGAGTATAGAAAATTGGGAGTCCGTTTTGTACTTGACAATGTGGGTTCTCTAAATGCATCTGTAGAGTATCTAAAACGGCTGGAAGTCGATATAATTCGATTTGATAAGCCTTTTAGCAGACATAGTGATTTAATTGCCTATACATCACTTTTGAATGCTTATATAGCTATGTGTAAAGAGATGAACATGAAGTCGTGGATAAAAATGGTGGATACCCTAGAGCTCAAAGAAAGATTTGAGGCAATGGGTATTGATTATATTCAGGGCAATATCATCTCTAAGATAATTAATTATGACAAATTGGAAGAGGAAATGATATGAAGTATGGAGAAAAGATCGTAACAGAGTTTGATGTGGATAAAGATTTGGAAATATGGCCGAATGAACATAAGAAGAACTATCTTATAAAGATGACGCTGCCGGAGTTTTCCTGTCTATGCCCAAGAAGCGGCTACCCAGATTACGCAACGATATATCTTGAATATACACCGGATGAATATGTAGTAGAGTTAAAGGCGATCAAACTGTATATTAACTCTTTTAGAAATAGAAACATCTCTCATGAAAATACGGCAAATGAGATCTATGATGTCTTAGAAGCAAAACTAAAACCTAAATATATGAAGGTCACAGCAGATTTTAACCCGCGTGGAAATGTACATACCGTTGTTGAGATTGACAGTACAAAGATCGAAAAAAACGTCTAGCAGACAATATCGGAAATAAAAGTATGTCTACACAATACTCACACATCATACTTTTATAATGATCCCAGAAAAAGAGGAAGGTTCTTCCCCTGTTCCTGACTCTTTTTTCATTCATTTATTCTCCCTAAAAGCCAGCTTATATCTATTCTCCCTAATGGTATAAGCTGTTTAACCGCATTTACTGATTTTCCATGTTAAGATAGACTAAAAAGAAAACAGATGCATACTATTCTCTTCTTAAGACATGCATATGCAGATAGTGCAGTGCCAGTTGCAGATCATGAACGCAGGCTATCGTCCAAAGGGAAAAAAGATGCTTCTCTTATGGCAAAACAGCTTGCAAAAGAGGGTTATAAACCTGATTTGATCATAAGTTCATCGGCAGTGCGCGCTGTGATAACGGCTGAGACTTTTGGCAATGCTCTTGATAGAGGATTTGAAATAGATAAGTATCTGTACAATACCGATGAAAGAAGTGTTATGGACCTTCTTCACTCAATAGATGAAAAGGTAAAAGACTTAATGCTGGTAGGGCATAATCCTACGTTGGAGATGATAGTA
Organism: Sulfurimonadaceae bacterium; assembly: GCA_041553795.1. Lineage (GTDB taxonomy): Bacteria > Campylobacterota > Campylobacteria > Campylobacterales > Sulfurimonadaceae. The sequence continues at coordinate 7,889 of JBFEIF010000024.1, read as the reverse complement.
GAGATGCTTACAGGACGACAGATAAAGATGCGTCCTTGTTCGATTGTGCAGATCTCTTTTGAGAGCGCATGGTCAAAGATCAAAGAAGGAAAGATAATCTACCAGGCGGATACAGTCTAGACGAAACTTTTAGAGGCACACCTCTTCTGTAATTTGCAACTTTTAATATGATATACCTAACTATCACTCTTTAAAGGGTATAATTACTAAAAAATGAACCAATTGACTTATTATGATACGAAAAGTTTTTAAAAAAAATAAATCTAACCCTAAATTAGATGCCATTATGACTAAGTATAAGATCCCAAAAGATCTTTTATCTATCAATAGAAAGATGGTTTCGCGCGCTATTTTGGTGGGTATGTTTATAGCTATGATCCCTATGCCGATGCAGATGCTTGCAGTAATATTGATTGCTCCGTTTTTTCGTTTCAATGTCCCTATCGGTGTTTCTCTGGTTTGGATCACCAATCCCTTTACGATGCCTTTTATCTACTATATCGAATATATGACCGGTAATTTACTATTGATGCGGGAGGGTGTGAGTGATATACAGCTTACACTGGACTGGTTTAAAAGTAATATCGGTGATATTTTCATACCCTTGTATGTGGGTACACTCTTTTATTCAGTCATCTTTTCGATCGGCGGATATTATCTTATTAACTGGCTTTGGATCGTCTCTGTGAATAAGGCTAAAGATGAGAAGAACAAAGACAAAGAGACTCAGGAATCATAGTTTGATTCCAGCCATTGTACAGCGCTTTCTTCATCTTTCAATATCCCCTCAAGCTGAAGCTCATAGGCACCATCAAGTATGTTTTTAAATCCTGCTCCCGGTTCCATTCCTATGCTGATTAGATGACGGCCTTGCAAAAGAGGCTTTGGTCCTTCCTTGCTTACATGAAGTCCGGATGCTTTCTCAAGCAGCCATTCTCCTGCAGGATAGCTCTTTTGTTTCGCTTCTTCGGTTGTTCGTCCAAAGTGATCCGCCTTGGCGATGAGGACAAGGTCTTCAATGCTGACTCTAGTCGAGAGCCTTCTTATGGCTGGGTCTTTTGCCTGTTGTTTGTAAAGCTGAGACGGGATCAGATGCTCTTTGATAAGGGGGATGATTCCTTCGAGCAGAGCTTTTTCGGCAGTGAGCCTCTCTATGAGTGAGATGGTAGGTTCCAGCATGTTTTCGTGGCCGATTGAGCGTACTTTTCCATCAAGGAGCTCAGTTGTCCTTGCTTTTCCAAGATCATGACACAGAGCGGCCATCATAAGGGTCATGTCTTTTTTATCATTGCCTGTCTTTAGTTCGGCCATCGCATCTATACTCATCATTGTGTGTACCCAGACATCGCCTTCGGGATGATAAAGTTCATCTTGCGGAATACCTTGCAGTGCTTTCAGTTCGGGATAAAGCGCGCCAAGCTCATCTAAAAGCCTAAATCCGATTGAGGGTTTTTCAGATTTTAAGAGAAGTTTTTTGTACTCCATAAAGATGCGCTCTTTGGGAAGTTCATCCAACATGTGTTCTTTAACCATATTTTGACAGAGTTTTAAGGTGTTAGTATCGAGTGTGAAGTTAAAACGCGCAGCAAACTGAACAGCTCGGAGCACACGTAGCGGGTCTTCGACAAAACTCACATCATCTACATGACGGATGATACCTTTTTTGATATCCTCTCTGCCGCCATGCGGGTCGATAAAATAATCTGTTTTGATATCATAACCTATGGCATTCATCGTAAAGTCGCGGCGCTTTGCAGCCGTGTTAAAATCCAAATACCCATTTGTCTGGACATGAAAACCCTTATGTCCTTTCGAGGTCTTTATTTCGGTGCGAGGAAGCGAGATATCTAGGTCATATCCTTCAAGGCTTATTTTTAAGACACCAAAATTTTTTCCGACTTCGTGAACAGGAGCAAGGGTCTTAAGCGCAGATTTAAGCCGGTTGAGTGAACTGATGCCATACACTTCAATATCGATATCTTTGCTCTCAATACCCAAAAAGAAGTCTCGTACATATCCGCCCACTATAAAAGGACGCGCACCGGTTTCTAGAAGGGTTTCAGAAAGTTTTACAATCGAGGGATGAAGTTTCATAAGAGACGTTTTAATGCCTCTTCAAAAAGCTTTTCATTTTCATCAAAGCTGTCATCTGAATTGAAAATATCAATCATGCATCCATACAGGTCTTCATTTTTGATGATAAGATTGAATGCTTCCTGCCTGTCTTTCATCCAGATAGTATTGTCTTCCTGATACGAACTAAGCTTCATCTTGACATAGGCCATGACATTTTCAACATCATCAATATTGTCCATTAGTTTTTGCAGATAAGCAGAAGCACTGGAGAGCTCTTCTTCATACACTTTTTTATTCATGTAGATCGCTACAGAAAGCAGCAAGGAAATGGCCTCTATTTTACGGCCATAGTTGCGTGTCTTCCAGTGGATATAACATTTTCCTAAGAATGAGGTATGGTCTATAGTCGTTTCAGTTGGCACAATCATATCTTTGTTTTATTTTGTATATTGTACTGTAAAATCGGTACTATAATCCAATGCCGACAAAATTATAAAATATTATGATGGTTGCGAAATATTGACAGGGGCCTTTACTGATGAAAATATCATAGTATTATTATGAAACGATTTTTTAACAGAGCATGTTCTATACTTTATGATCAAAAAATAATTGTAAAGGATTTTTTATGTTAAAAAAAATAGTGATTATAGGATTGATGGCTGTCTTTTTGGCAACCTCTTCATTGGCAGCAGGCAAGGGTGCCCAAAAGACGACGGATACAAGCAGTTCAAGCAGCGCATTGACACAAGAGCAGAAAGACATACTGTTATTTATCTACCAGGAAGAGAAGGTAGCACGCGACACCTATATGACATTGGGTAACTATTATCCAAATCAGAATGTCTATCAGAACATTCAAGATTCGGAGCAGAAGCATATGGACAGTGCCCAGTCATTATGTGAGAAATATGGTGTGGATATCTCTAATGTCGATGAGACAGATGTTGGTGTATTTGTCGTACCTGTCCTGCAGGAGCTGTATGATACTTTGGTCGCTCAAGGTTACCAGTCAGAGCTGAGCGGTCTTATGGTCGGTGAATATATTGAACTGACAGATATCGATGATCTTGAGCATGCTGCAGAAGGGATGCCGGCAGATGTAGTCAATGTGTACGAAAACCTCAAAGCGGGTTCTTATAACCATCTTGATGCTTTCAGATCTGCTATCGATGCGTATAATAAATAATTTTTTTCAAAGCATCCGATGTATCGGATGCTTCTGCATAATCCATATTCTAGCTGCTTGATCGACTCAACATTAATATGAAAATCCACAAAAATTCATTATCTATGAATGCTTAAGAGTCCTTTGATATTTATTGATATCAATGAATATATGAACATAGGCATGTGCCTGCTGAATACTCTGGATCTGACTTCCAAGTCAAGCTGTTTTATGCGGAAAGAAACAGAGTAGGAGATGAAGGTCTAGAAAGGTATAATGTCGGAATCGGTTTTTAGCCTTGATTACTGACCAGGAGTGAATTTGGAAAACATAACAATTATGGATGCGATTACAAAACGTTCATCTAAAAGAAAATTTTTAAACAGACCTATACCAAAGGATATACAGCAAAAGATCCTTACTGCGGCCGGTATGACACCTTCAGGTGCAAATATGCAGCCGTGGATCGTGTATGCCGTCTCAAACAAGGAAGTCTTGCAAAATATTGGTGACGATATTATCAGACATATTGATGCGGGAGGGGATGTGGATCAGTTTATCCAGTATTATCCTATCAACTGGATCAATCCTTATAAGCGCCGTCGTATAACGACAGGGGCAGGGCTTTACAAGCACTTGGGAGTGGACAGAAAAGATGATGCTCGCCGTAGAGAGCTTTGGCATGATAACTACCGCTGGTTCGGTGCAGAGACCGTCTTTTTTGTGTTTACGGACAAAAACCTGATCGAGGGTGCGCAGGGAGCACTTATCGACTGCGGTGCTTACATGCAGAGCATTATGCTCGCAGCCCAGGCTTTTGGTATTGACTCCTGCCCTCAGGGTTCGACGACGGAGTACGGAAGGATCATTGCAAAGACCCTGTCTGTGCCCGATAATCTTGCACTTTTATACAGTGTGGTATTAGGATATGAAGATAAAGAGGCGCCACAGAACTCTTATCAGCCTGAGCGTGAACCGCTTGATGAGATCGTTACCTTTATCGACTAAGGCCTGTTATTTTTTAGATAGTCTTCAAAAGACACAGAGATAATATCTACAGAGTCTTTAAGGAGTGGATCAACCAAACTTGCCGGTGATATACTCCTCTGTAAGTTTTTCTGCGGGTGTGATGAACAGCTCTTCTGTCTTGCCAAGTTCGATAAGATCGCCAAGATACATAAATCCGGTATAGTCGGATACGCGTGCTGCCTGCTGCATATTGTGTGTGACTATGAGGATAGAGACTTTTTCTTTAAGTTCGATGATCAGTTTTTCAATACCCTGAGTTGAGATAGGGTCAAGCGCCGAGGTCGGTTCGTCAAAAAGAAGGACCTCCGGTTCGACGGCAATAGCTCTGGCAATACACAGACGCTGCTGCTGACCGCCTGAAAGACCATTGGCATCATCCTTAAGACGGGAGCTTGTCTCTTTCCAGATCGCAGCATCTTTCAGTGCTTTTTCGACACGGTCGCTGAGTTCGGTCTTGTTCTTAATACCCTTCAAGCGCATCCCATAGGCAACATTGTCAAAGATACTCATAGGAAAAGCCGTCGGTTTTTGAAAGATCATCCCGATCTGTGTTCGAAGTTTGATCATATCTTCTTTTTCGCTGAGGATATTACGTCCTTCGAACATGATCTCGCCGTTATAGGTATTGCCCGGATAAAGATCATGCATACGGTTGAACGAACGAAGCAGGGTTGTCTTTCCGCAGCCGGAAGGCCCGATAAGCGCCGTCACCTTGTTTTTGGCAATAGGCATAGTGATATTTTTGAGATTAGGTTCGCTGACACCGGCATAGGTAAACTCAAAGTTGTTGACCTGGATCGCTTTTTCTTCAGGAATATCGATAATAGTAGCCATGATTATTTTCTCTTCTTTCGTGTTAATAGTAATAAGCGGCCAAGGATATTAAGGCCGAGGATGAACATAGACAGGATAAAGGCTGCTGCCCATCCCAGTTTCTGCCAGTCTTCATACGGACTGGTAGCATAATTAAACATCGTCACTGTCAACGAAGCGATAGGTTCACTCAGATCGGTGTTCAGGAAGTTGTCGTTGAACGAGGTGAATAGCAAAGGTGCTGTCTCGCCCGAGACGCGGGCAACTCCAAGAAGCACACCGGTAAGAATACCCGTTTTTGCTCCGCGCAATACGACCTGCATGATGACCTTGTATTTTGGCGCACCAAGAGCAAAGGCGGCTTCTCGCAGTGTCGTAGGGACAAGCTGAAGCATGTCGTCTGTCGTACGCAAGATGATAGGTATCATGATAATAGACAGAGCCACGATACCCGCCCAGCCGCTAAAATGCCCAAAGGGAGCAACGAGGATCGCATACACAAAGGAGCCGATGACGATAGAAGGCGCCGACATCATGATGTCCGAGATATCGCGGATGATATTGGCAAGTTTTGATTTAAGTCCGCCGTATTCGCTTAGATAGGTCCCGGCAAGGATACCCAGCGGTACTCCGATAGCTGTTGCAACGCCGATAAGTAAAGCCTGGCCGATAAGCGCATGTTTGAGACCGCTCTCTTCATATCCCGGAGGGGCACCTTCAAAGACGAAGATGTTCCAGTCGATCGCATCGATGCCGTTTATGATCAGAACAGACAGGATCCACAGCAAAAAGGAGATGCCGATGGCTGCGGATAGACCCGAGAGAATCATGACGATCTTGTTGACCAGGATACGTTTTTCAGTATGTGTCATTTTCTACCTCGCTTTAAGAAAGCAAATTTTGCAAAAGCAATGATAGCGAAGCTGATCACGAAGAGGACCAGTGCCAGATAGAAAAGGCTGGAGAAGTAGAGACCTGCATCCGCTTCGGCAAATTCATTGGCAAGAGCAACAGGAATAGAGGTCGCCGGATCGGTGATAAGCGAGGGGATTTTGTGGACATTGCCCATAACGAAGGTAACGGCCATAGTCTCGCCGATTGCACGGCCAAGTGCCAAAATAGCTGCCCCGATGACCCCTGCTTTGGCATAAGGCATGACGACATCTTTGATGACATCCCATTTTGTCCCGCCAAGTGCATAAGCAGACTCCTTCAGGATATCCGGTGTCGTATTCATCGCGTCACGCGTTACCGCAGCCATAAAAGGAAGGACCATGACGGCCAATACGATACCTGCTGTCAAAAGTCCTATTCCCAGTCCTCCAAAGAGATCGCGGATGATGGGAACGAAGTAGAACAGTCCCCACATACCGTAGATGACAGAAGGGATGGCTGCCAAAAGCTCTATTGAGACACCGACGGGTGATTTCATTTTGGCCGGTGCGATCTCGGATAAGAATATAGCGACCCCGATCGCCAGAGGGACTGCCAGAAACATTGCCAAGGCAGTTGACATAATGGAGCCTACGATAGCAGGAAAAGCACCGAATTTTTCAAGGTTAGGTGCCCATTTGCTGTTGACAAGAAAGTCAAAACCGAAGGCGTCTATTGCAGGTTTGGCCTCTTGATACAAGACACCAAAGATGGCACCTGTTATAATCAGCGTCAACAATGCAATGGAAAGTGTTGATAGGTGAAAAAACCTGTCTAGAAACTTATTCATTCGTCTTCTTAATGTTGTTTTTTAATCTCGAAAGTTTATTGCAAAATGGTTACAAGAAGATTACTAAAGCAATTTTTATTTCTTGGATAGCACCGTTTTTAGGGCACTTTGCTCTTTTATCTACTTGCGACTATTTTTTAAACCATCTGTATCTGCCTAGCCTTTGATCGGTTTAAGATCAAAGGCAAAGGTAGAACCTTGACCCTCTTTGCTCTCTATGATCAGTGTTGAATCATGAAGCTTAAGGACATACGTGACAATGGCAAGACCAAGGCCCATTGAATTGTCCCATGTGTTTTTCTGTACTCTGTAAAATTTGGAAGTGATCTTGTCGAGTTCTTTGTCTGCGATACCGAGACCCTTGTCGATGACGCTGAGCCGATCGTTCATTATGGTAACGGCGACATTTTCCTGTGAATATTTCATCGCATTGTCGATCAGGTTGATCAGGACGGTTTCTATCATCGTCTTATCCGCTTTAACCAGATAAGGGTCACCTGCAAAGCTGATCTGTCTGTCCTTATATTTCTTGCTCAGATTCATGATGACATCCCGTACCAGTTCGGCAAGATCAAATTTGGTGCATTTTGCTTGCAAATCTTCATTTTCCAACTTTACAGAGAGAGAAAGTCGGTCGATCATGGTGGTTATCTTTTGGCTGTTTTGCATGATCTTGTCGAGGAAGCGCTGTCGGATCTGCAGGTTCGCATCCGGATCATCCACCAATGTCTCGGCATATCCCTGAATGGACGCGATTGGGTTTTTGAACTCATGGCTGATGGCGGAAAGGATGTCATTTCGCTGTTTGTTTATCAGCCGGAGCCGGGCCGTGTATTTTCGCTTTTGTCTGTCACGGTTGTTGAGTTTTTTGGCCAGATTCTTCAGTATGAGAGCGATATACAAAAACTCTGAGAAGAATTCCGGTTTGACGATAGCCTTGTAATTCTTTTCAGAGACTTCGCGCAGGTAGTCGGTGATCTGCTGGATATCATGGCGGATCTTCTTGCTGATATTGTAGGCGATGACAAGCCCGACGATGATGAAGATGGAAAATACAAGAGCCAGACGCGACCAGAGAGT
>JBFEIF010000023.1:0-24205 GCA_041553795.1 Sulfurimonadaceae bacterium | reverse complement strand
TTCATGGTTTCGAGCAGGAAGCGCTTCAGTTGAAGCAGGGGTAAAAAACGATACTCCTCCGCTCATGATAGTCTCGATTGATTCTGTGTCGATCTCCAGACCGCCTAAGCTGATCTGGGCATTAAACCCGCTGGCATTGTAGAAGAGTGTGTTGTTGTGTATCTCCTTTGCGTACTCGTCCTGGACAAAGACTTCCAAGGCCACCTTTTTACGCAGGGAATCCCATTTTGTAGAGAGCACTTCCCCCACTCGGATCTGTTTGTAGTATAGTGGCGAGCCTTTTTTTAAAGACCCCATTCTATCCGCCAAAAGTGTCAAAGTGAGACCCTTGGAAGAAAGATATTTTATTTTTTCGATCTCTTGATGATTCTTATACAGTCTGTATGTTTTTTTAAGCCTGGACTCTGCTCTAAAGTCAGGTGTCTCGACAGCAATACCGCCGCGCAACAGAGTCTCAAGACTGCCGGTATGCATCTTCACACCATCAAAACCCGCATTAAGATCTATGCCGCTTTTATGATAGAAGACAGAAGAAGTATTTAAAAGCTTCCTGTAAGAAGGATCGACGACAAGATCTATAGTAAAACTTTTTTTGTCCTTGTTAAGGCTGTATCCTGATATCGTTCCGATCTCTATACTGTGATAAAAAAGACCGGCACCCTCTTCTAGGCTCTCGATGTCATCCGTAACGAGCTGAACGCGGACACCCGTTTTATGAGGTCTTTTTTCATTCAGTTCAAACATCGTCTGAGGTGCGGCATTGGCATCAGTAGTGATAAAATCAATATAATTTCCGCGAATGATCGTGTCAAGGCCGCTAATTTTGTCAAAACCCAGCTTGGGCTGGACTACCCAGAAGTATGATTTTGCATTTGCCAACTTTCTGAAGTCTCTGTGCAGTTTTAGATGCAATTGCCCTTCATTGGTAGCCGGGTCGTATTCGACCTTACTGACAACTCCCGCTTCCATGCCCTTGTAAAAGACCTTTGAATCTCCTTCCTCAAGCTTGTAAGAACTCTCTTTAGTTCTCAAGACAACTTCATTCTCAGCCAGCAAGGTCTCTTCATAATTACCAAAAAGCTGAAACTGCGCCTTATCCTTTGCCACTGGAGAAGCCAAGGACTCTTTTGTGTTACTCATGCCTATGCCTCCGGCGATAAACGAGGCAAAAGAAGGTATCTCCACTTTTATGCCGCCTAGACCTGCTTTAAGCTGGACAGCATTCATCTTCCAAAAGATACTCTCCATATGGACAAGGTCTGCATATTGGCCTTGGATACGAAGGTGCAGGTCTATACTTTTTTTGTCAGTAGAAAACTGTTTGTCTTCGATATAGCCAATGGCCTGCTTGTTGTAAAGGACCGGAGCACCGATAGCCATCTCTGCATTGTCAACAGTATTGACTGTGATCGCAAGGCCGGGACTGAAGACATCAACAGGAGGAGAGTCAAGGGCAACAAAATAGTCTTGGTACGGCAAGGCATCCAGACCTTCGGCTGAATTTGCGCCGGGCATGACAGCGATATAGACACCGCTTATTATTGTGCTAAGACCGGAGACTTCGGTGATACTTATCTTGGGTTCTACCTTCCAAAACTGATTTCCTTCTCGTGTCACACCCGCAGAAGCATCTTTATTGATCAATGCCGTGAGCTCAAGTTTTGAGATCTCATCTTTTTTAATATGAACGTTCTCAACGATACCGACTTGTATACCTTTGTACATTATCGGTGTCTTGCCGTTTCTTATACCGTCACCATTATTGACAATGATCGTGATACGCGTACCCGCATTCACATAGTTTTTCCAGATCATCCCGGAAGTGATTATTATAGCGACGATTGGAGCAATCCAGATCAAAGAGATGCTTTTTTTGTACTTACTTAAACCAACTGCCAATTTATCATTGCTTTCCATCACTGTCCTTGTGTGTTTTTTCATCCCATAATAGCCGCGTATCAAAACTCATCGTCGCCAACATTGTCAGAACCACCATTGTAGCAAAAGAGAGGGCAGCATATCCAGTCGTCACCTTGGCAAGGTCTCCAAAATTAACGAGCGTTATCATAAGACCTATAACAAAGATATCAAGCATAGACCATTTACCGATGACATTTATCATCATAAAAAGCTTATTCTTCTCATCCAGTCTCCATTTAGAACCGGTGTGTACCGAATACAAAAGATAAAAAAGTATAAGAAGCTTCCATACCGGGATAAAGACACTGGCAATAAAGATCACCGTACCGACAAAGAACTCAGCATGTTCATAGAAATAAAAAATTCCATCCAAAATTGTATTGTTTTCATAAGTTGTCACTGTATCGGTCTTCATGATAGGAAAAAAGTTGGCCGGGATCAAAAAGAACAAGGCAGCAATAGACAAAGCGAGTGTCCTTGTAAAGGAGTTGACCTTTCTTTGATGTAAAGGCTTGTTGCAGATCGGGCAGATCTTTATATTCGCTGAAGACAAATTATCGCAGTTTAGACAGAGGGAGACATGAGCCTTTACGTCAGTGAGCATGATGATAGACCTTCCAGATCTGCTTTTTGTTAAACCGGCTACTCAATAAAAAAGAGAAAATCATTAAAAACACAAACATTACCATACCCGGGCCAAAGATCACTTCCGCAGTGGCACTCAATTTGATCGTAGAGACCAAGATAGCAATAACATAGACATCAAGCATGACCCAATGCCGGACTTTGACCAGTATGTTGATATACAGCTTCATCTTTTTGGGTTTCTTCTGTCTGACCAAAGAAGAGTACATGAGTATTGAGACAAGGATCTGTACAAAAGGACTGAACATAGATGTCAAAAAAACCAGAATACTCAAAAGAGGATACCCCTCAAGGTAAAAATAGTAAAGTGCACTGTACATTGTATCTGTTTGGCTGGAGTTTCCAAGCTGAAAACTCATGATTGGAAGAAGCATCGCAGGGAAATACATCATCATGGCTGCAATAGCCAAACCAAGGTTTCCTTCTAGGCTATATGCCTGTTTACGGACCAGATTTTTACAGCGCGGGCAATTGATCCAATCTGCAGTTGCATCGTCTTCCATCAACAGGCCACAGGCCGAACAAGATACTATTTCATTCATGGCGGTATTATACCAATATTAAACACTCTGTTTTAGAAAAATCCAGCATACCTGTAGCAGTTTTCATATACTTATACTATGAAGACCAAAAGAAGTGTCTGCTCTGACTGTTGAGGTCTTTGTTGCACAAAACAGAGACATGCCACCTTGCACATTTTGACAGGTTTATTGGATAGTTTACAGAACGCTAAATGCCTGCTTCGGGCTTACCAATATAGAATCCCTGTGAATAGTTAATACCCATCTCTTTGACAAGATCATGAAGCTCTTTGGAATCAACATACTCAGCGACCGTCTTCGCACCGATCTTTTTTGAAAAATCCACGATGTTTTCGACAATGATCTTTGCATTTTCGTCATGAAGAAGATGCTGTATGAAATGTCCGTCTATTTTCAGGACCTCTGCCTTTATCTGCATCATTCGTGAGAAGTTTGAACTATCGACACCAAAGTCATCGATCGAAATGTTACAGCCAAGTGCTTTCAGTGCACTGATCTGCGAAAGACATCCGTTAGCAGTCTCCGTACTGATATTCTCAAGAATCTCAATATAGATACGGTTAGGTTCAATATTATAAAACTCGCATTTATATGTAATATAATCTACGAGGTATTCTTCCAAAAAGTCCTCTTTGGTGATATTGATAGAAAAAGATAAGGTATTATCTTTAAAATATTTAAAACTCTTGTCGATCACGACACGCGTAATATCACACATTCGTCCGGCGATTATCGCAGAAGGTATAAATTCATATGGCTGGTAAAGCAGCTGATCATGGCTTTGGATGCGACACAGGACTTCATACTTGGTCACAGTACTACTTCTGTTATCCATAATAGGCTGGAAATGTACTTTGATCCGATCTTCGCTAATCGCATCCTGTATGACTCTTACCCATTCGATGTGTTCATGCTGTTCTTTTATAAAAGCAGAGTCCTCGTCATACACAGCTATTCGCCTGCCCTCCTTCGCTTCGGAAAGTGCGATATCTGCTTTTTGTATGAGATCTTTTCCTGTTGCTATCCCGATGCTTGTATGGATCTTGAGTAAAAAACCGTCGACCTCTATGGGTGTCTGCTCAAAAAACGACTTGATCTGAGCTGACAGGATCTTTTCTTGGGAAGGCGAAGGATTTTTTAGCAATATAGAAAACTCGTCTTCGTTGGTCCTGTAGATCCTGGCATTTACGGGAAGGTTTATCTCTATAGCGTTACCGAACTCGATCAAGACCTTGTTGGTTATGTCGATCCCATAGTAGATCTGAAAAGCCTTAAAACTGTGTAATGAGACCTTTAAAAGCGCATTGTCGTGATTAAACTCTATGTTTTCCTGCAAGGCATAAATGTTTTCGCGAGAGGTCAACTTGTCAATATAATAGGTGTCATCAAAGATCTCCTGCATGTTTAAATACGAAGCGGCTTTGTAAAGAGTGCGCTCACACGCTTTGGCATCAAGTGGATCAAGCAAGATGGAGTCAGCGCCAAAAGCAAGACACTGCTTGATAATAGAGGCATCTGAGCTGCAGCAGATCACATAGCGCTCAGGAATAAAATGTTTAAGATTTTCGAGCACTTCCATACTCTCAGGCTGTTTCATATCAAGTACTAGACAATCATAGTTTTTAAGGTGCAGGATTGAGGCTATCGTCGTACCGGAGGTGTATATCTTTATATCTTTTATAAAATGTTCCAGAATACTATCATGTGTAGAAGATTGAAGATATAGTATTCTCATTTTTTGATAATTTATCATCTTTGACTGCATAATTTTCCCCGAATCCAGATGTCAGTAAATAACAACCAACAGTAATTGAGTCACAATATTATGATATTAAACATTAGATATACAAGTAAAACATCTAATATTCTATGTTATATGAAAAAAATAAATGCTTAGGTAACAGTATAACAGCTCTCATATGAAGATATACACCTCTTTTCATATTATATGTTTGACGTAAGTCAGTCAAAGTCTAAATCATCCCAGAACTCGTCATAAGAAAGGTCTGTCTCTTTTTTATGTTCTTCAAGCTCAATCTCAAGCTGTCTTTCACGTTCCACTTTAAGATAAAGGTCCAATGCTTCATCCACCACAGTCTGTGGCGGTTTCTTAAGCAACTCAGCCAATACCTCGATCTTCTCTATTAATTTCACATCTAGCTGCATGATCCCTCGATATTATATATATCTACTAATCTTAGCATATTAGATCATCGAATTGTTCTTCTGTAAATATTGAGACCAGTAAGGCAACACCTTTGTATGCAGACAAAGTCATTTATTTTATAAAAAAAAAGTCGAGACATCTCTTATCAATATATACATTTCTACTCATTATCATTATTATTTAAATCCAATTTTATTTTCAGCACCATTCTCACTTACCATTTGATACAATTTCCACCATAAAGGATATGATTATGACAAAAGTTAAAAACCGCTGGTTCATGGTGATAGGCGCCATGGCCATTCATATGTGTATAGGTTCCGTTTATGCGTGGAGTGTCTATGTCAAACCTATACAGTCTACAATGGGCTGGACGCTTACAGACGTTACGATCACATTTTCGATCGCTATCTTCTTCCTCGGTCTTTCTGCCGCACTTATGGGGAAATATGTCGAGAGAAAAGGTCCCAGAGCTGCTGCCACACTGGCTGCTGTTTTGTTTGGGCTGGGTACTATTGGGTCAGGAATGGCTATACATCTTGAGTCTCAAATACTCTTCTATCTTACCTATGGTGTTTTGGGCGGTGCAGGTCTTGGTATAGGATATATCTCGCCTGTATCCATGCTGGTAAAATGGTTCCCTGACAGACGCGGTATGGCGACGGGTTTTGCTATCATGGGCTTTGGTTTCGCCTCGGCCATCTCCGGTCCGGCGATCAAAGTGTTGATCGATTCCGTAGGGATCTCATCCACATTTTACATCCTGGGTTCCATCTACTTTATCATTATGTTCACAGCGGCACAGTATCTTGCCAATCCGCCGGAAGGCTATATGCCGGAACGTCTAAGCCATGCCATCGCTTCAGGAAAAAAGAAGATAAAAGAAGACCTGGTCAATATCACACGCAATGAAGCCATGAAGACAGGTCGTTTTTACGGCTTATGGATCATGCTGTTCATCAATGTGACCTGCGGGATCGCTATTATCTCCGTAGCTTCGCCTCTCTTGCAAGAGACTGTCGGTATTAGTGCCTTGGCAGCGGCTTCAGCTGTTGGACTTATGGGTATCTTCAACGGTGCGGGCAGACTCGCCTGGGCAAGTATCTCTGACTATCTGACACGACCTGTCGTCTTTGTGCTTTTCTTTGTGACGCAGATCGTTGCTTTTTACCTACTCACTACTGTTACAAGCATCCTGGTATTTCAGATACTGCTGTATTATATTATGATGTGCTACGGCGGAGCGTTCTCTTCTATCCCCGCCTATATCGGTGATATATTTGGCACAAAAGAGCTCGGTGCTATTCACGGTTATATTCTTACCGCCTGGGCTTTGGCCGGACTTGCAGGACCTATTGTCATTGCCTATGTCAAAGACTCTACAGGCAGTTACACGGATACTCTCTATGTCTTTGTCGCTCTTTTCTTTGTAGCGCTCATCACTTCGATTTTGATGATAGCAAATATCAAAAAAATACAAACCAGACAGACAATCTGACTCACGCTTCATTTTACTGAATAAGGCTAAGCCTTATTTGGATCCAATACGATTTTCATTATACCTGCACAGTCTCATCATGACGAACAGGAGAGTCCGATATTCTTGTGCTCTTCGGGTGTATCACCTGCGAAATGCTCAAACTCCGGAAGTTCATCATACGGATGTGCTGCAATATGCATAAGTGTTTCTACCATAGATAGATCACCGCGCTCGGCAAGACGGATGGCCTCTTCGAGCATATAGTTTTTCAAAATATACTTTGGATTGACTTTAAGCATCGCTTTTTGTCGTTCGGCTTGCGTGCGTGTTTCATGCGATAGACGTTCATCATATAAAATAAGCCACTTGTCCAATATCACAGGCTCCATGACAATATCATACATGGGCGATCGGTCACCGTCATAGCGGCTAAGGGTCCTAAAGAAAAGCGTATGGTCCACAAAGATGTCTTGAAGTGTTCCCACAAGTTCTTTGACCAGTTCGATGTCACTGTCACGTTTGACCGCCAGTCCAAGTTTATCTCTCATGACATCAACATAAGCATCCGGATAGAGATAGGCGCCGAAGTCATCGAGTTTTTTCTGCATCCGTTCCTTGTCAATGATGGGTGAAAGCGCTTTGGAAAGCATTGTAAGGTTCCAATAAGAGACGTTAGGCTGGTCCCCGTAACTGTAACGGCCAAGACGATCCTTGTTGTTACAGACATAACTATAATTAAAATCATCTAGCATAGCGTAAGGACCGTAGTCTATTGTTAGGCCCTCGATCGACATATTGTCAGTGTTCATGACGCCGTGATTGAACCCTATGCCCTGCCACTTTGCGATTAATCTCGCCGTACGATCGACAACCTCACAGAACATCTTGAAAAAACGGTCTTCATCATCTTTCAGGTGTGGATATGATTCAGCGATCACATACTCAGCAAGCATCTCCAGTTTGCTTTGACCACCCATATAGTAAAAGAACTCAAAAGTGCCAAAACGCACCCAACTCGTTGACATACGCATGACGATGGCCGCATGTTCCATCCTATCACGAATGATTTTTGTCTTTGATCCTATTATACCGAGGGCTCTTGTCGTTGGAATACCGAGATGATACATCGCTTCACTCATCAGGTATTCACGTATAGATGAACGCACCGCTGCCCTGCCGTCTGCCGAACGGGAATAGTGTGTCTCGCCACTGCCTTTTAGTTGAAGGTTCCAGCCATTCACACTTCCCAGGTTACTGGCTCTTCCGTCACCCAGCCAGGGATTGAAATGGCCAAACTGATGTCCTGCGTAGCACATAGCCAAAGGCTGCGAACCTTTAGGTAGAAAGGTACCGTTAAGTAGTCCGATAAAACGGGGATCATCACAAACCGTGCTATCGAGATCTATCAGTTTGGCAGCCTCAGTACTGAAGCTTATCAGATAAGGTTCATCAAGCGGTATGATATCAGTCAGTTTATAGAACTCTTCATCCAGTGTAAGATAAGGAGTTTGTAGTGTAATGTTATCTAGATTCATGATGGAATTTTACTTTGTAGTTCTAAATAGCAGATGGTGTTATCAGAGTAATCTTTCACTCTTGGCAAGCGCTAAGAAAAAGCAACCCGCCCTTGTACTTACCTTGGATATCTTTTATAAGAAGAGTTCCGGCCTTTCTTTTCGCAATGATGCAAAATGATCTTTCAGATCTTGATATCCGTTTATATCTCTTCTCACGCCATAGGCAGGAGATCAGACAGTCTCTACTTTCTCTATCTTTTTACTGTAGCAAAATTGCAACCGTCCAACTTGATACGATCTTCTTCAAAGATCTGCAACCATTCAACTATATGATCTTGAGTCAAGACAATAGCACCTTTTTTTAGCTCAAAGTCAATGTCACCCACCGGCTTTACGTCTTTTAGATACTTTTTAGCTTCTTTAAGAAGTCTAAGATGTGTTTTGATATCCAACTTACTCATGTGTGATCCTTTAAGTTTACCTCATACTAATTGCATAGTGTAGCCAGTCTAAACCTCAAAAAGTTTTAAAAAATTTGTTTTAATGCTCTTTTGAAGAAAACAGGCATTAAAAAACGGCTGTTGCTTTATATATATGTCACACCATTTCTCGCATATAGAAGTTGGATGCACTGAGCGAATGCACTTGCTTAGAACTTAAAACAACTTCCTCCTGGTTACTCTAATCAGGATGTTTAAATTCCCCTTTTGTGTTTTAAAGTTATAAATCTAATATTTTTTAAAACTATAATGATAAAAGGAACCTGCTATGACAATAGAAGAGATCGAGATGGAACTGGAATTTGCCGGTTTGAGCAGAGAACAGATCAACAAACTTATTTCATTTTGCAAAAGCAATGGCTTTGACGCAGCGCTGATGGATAAAAAACTTCAACTTATGGGATTTGAAAAGGTCTTTACTCTCTATGACGATCTGTAGCAGTCTGTCTAAAAAAGAGTTTGACTGATAAGAACGGCTAGAATCTGACACAGGAAAAAAGATGTTAATTACACAAGAACAGCTCCCTATCATAGAGCTATCAAGTATGAATAAAACACATGATGAAGAGATAGAGCTTATAACAAAGCTCCATGCTGCAGGAAAAGCAAAGGAGACAAAGCTTGTATTTGAGCTCCTAAATGAACTGATTGAACACACTGCCAAACATTTTATCAATGAAGAGAAGATGATGAAAGAAGCTGATTACCCAGACTATTATATGCATCAGCACGAACATGCCAAACAATTGCTTGACCTTCAGGCAATACGCAGTTTTCTTGAGATGACCAATGATACTCAGTCTATCCCTGCTTATCTCGAAGGCACCTTGACGCCATGGATTATAGAACATGTCGAGAACTGGGACAGTATGGCATCGGAGTTTCTTCAGAAAAGTCAGTAAGTGTCAGGATCCTACGACAGGGCCCTGCTCTATTCAACAGAAAAATAAAAAGAGAGAAAGATCAATCTCTCTCTAAAAACAGCCTGTATCCATTCGTCTCATGCGAAGGAACGACATGAGCCAATCTCCAACCGTCTTTATATAAAGCTGTTAACGTAGTCTTTGAACTTTGGACTTGCGATACACTATCAGCCGTACCACTTGCAGCCGCCTGCTTTTTAGCATCCGTAACTTGGATGATCTCGGAGTCCTCATTATACAGGACTGCACAAAAGTATATTTTTATTTCCATAATATAAACCTCGCTTTCATCTTATTGGATTTCAGATAAACAGAAAACTGTTTCATCTGACCATTGTAACCAAACTTCCAAGAAAGTGTCTTGAAAGAACTTAATGCTCAGATACTGACTCTTTGTCAGTTTAAGCTAAAAATCTTCATACGGGCAAGAGAGTTTTAAATAAGGCTTTCAGCCCACAGACTGAGTTCGACTTGGGAAAGCTGGCTGCTTATACGGTTGACAACCTGCCCTTTTTTAAAGGCGATGATAGTCGGAAGAGCACTCACGCCATACTCTCTGGCTACCTTCTGGTATACATCAGCATCGATCTTGAGAAATCTCACCTTTAAAGCAAAGCCAAGTGCCGCGTCTTCATAATCATCATACATCGCCATACAAGGGCCGCAAACGGTTGAGTAGAAATCAACCAGTACCGGTATGTCATTATCCATGATATGGGTCATACAACTCTCGTCAGTGACTTCAACCGGAAAGGGATCATCTAGATCCGCCTGACATTGCGAACAGGTGATTATCGGATTCTCGACCTCTGTATTGACAGTGTTGACGCTGCTGCACTCCGGACATACGATCTTAAGTGTTGGCATGATTGACCCCTGGATAATAGATAGCGAAGTATACACTTTTCTTGGACAAAGTGGATATTGACTAAAAGAATGCCATTATAGAGATCACACAGATCTTATTTAAAGATAGTTATTCCAATAAACCCAAGCAAGTGAAGAGAAAGTATTAATAGATTTTGATGTAGACTTCTGCAAAAAAAGGATGTTTATGGATATAAGTATGTACATTGAACCGATCAATCTTATCAAATCATTAAAGGGCACATACAAAGAAGCAGACAAAGAGATGGTTGTTAGCGTGGTCGAAGAGTATAAGAAAAAATATAACTGCAGTTATAAACATGCATTCTACAAGACAGTCGACGGAAATCCGTCATATTCAACTTATACTGCATGGAGACGTAAACTAAGCAGCAGATGAATGATGTGAAAAAGAGACAATGAAGGAGTTTAGATGAGTGAACAGAACAAAGAGATAAAAACAGATCCAAATGAAGTATCGCAAGAGAAGCAAATAAAAAACGCCGTCATCGATCTCTTGCACAATGATGAAGAGGTCACGGAGAGTGCTATATCCGAGGCTACAGGTATTAGTATATCAAGACTTGAAAAGCATAGTGAGTCTATTAAGTCTATGCTCGGAAAATTAAAAAAAGTACGCCTGCCTGAGCCAAAGTGACATAAAAACTAAACTTTATAACATCCAATGAGAGATGCCTTAACAAAGTTAACGAAACAAGATGGACTCTTTCTGCATTGACTCTTGAAGAGCTATAATCCGGTCAAGTTTGTTTTCGTTGCCTAAAAAACCTGATAAGACTGTAACAGTATAGTAATTACCCATAGCATCTGCTTGCTTCTGACTGGCACCATTGTTCAGTTGTTCTTCAATAGCCAACTTGCAGTGCTTTATATATAATGTTGCATACTCTGCTACAGTAAATTTTGGGTTGCTCTTAAGTTCGTTAAGGAACGCTTCTTGTAAATGTATCATCTTTCTATCCTTTTTTGTAACAGCAAGAGACTATTCATCATCGTCATCTTCAAACTCGCTTGGATCAAACTCGATTTTGACAGGCTCTTCTACCACTTCTTTTATATCACTGATATCTTCGGCAGATATCTCAAGCGCCATTGAGACAAATGAGGCCAAAGCATTGTCGTCTATGATCTCTTGGCATGCTTTAGATGTGTTATATATGGTCAGGATTCCCTCTTTAGTAAGTACATCTCTCGTACCAATACCCAACTCAGCCGCTATATTATGTAAATCTGGACGATTGAGTTGTACCCCGCTAACTTTCATTGAAAAGCCTGTTCGTATCTTTGCCCCTGGAAACATTTTTCTTCCTATCCTATTAGCAGACCACAGGCTGTTTAAAGTGTAAAAACACCTTACACCGTCAGACACGCTAAAAGTTTATTCTCTTAATTATTAATGGGATTATAGCTTTTTAGGATTAAATAAGACAGGCTCTTTTATTTCACTGCAGTCCTTTAAAAAAGATACGAAAATATCTCGACTATTACTGTCACGGTTTCTAGAACTTGTTTGTAGACTTATTTAAAACAAGCGCTTAGAGACTGCTTTCAAAGTCCCTTGAATCCAGTGTTCACTCCTGTTTTTTTATTTTTTTAAAAGAAAAAAATAATTATTATTCTGACATTTTTTTCATCATAGCTATATGAGGCATGTATTACGAGGAATACACATATGAATTATGACTTTAAAACAGAAAGACTGATAGTAAAAGAGTGGCACTCTTTTGAACCGAAAGAACTTGAGCAGCCAGACCTGGTAGATATTATAGAAGACATCCTGGAGCCTGAGATCACAAAAACTTTTCCACTTATGTGGCGAGGTGATTATGACAAAAAAAGAGCCAAGGCCTGGATCGACGAACGTGACAGTGAAGCCAAGACACTGCTCGCTGTAGAGAAAGACACGAAGAAAGCCGTTGGCTTTATAAATTTTTTCAGATACGGTGACAGGAGCAAAGGTAACTACTTTCGTATCGGGTATGTGGTTTCTAAAGTAAAATGGGGCAAAGGAATAGCGACAGAACTTGTCGAAAGCTTTATCCATTGGTGCAAAGACAACAACGTATCAACGGTTTCAGCTGCAGTGGACCCTGACAATATAGCTTCTATACGTGTTCTTGAAAAGAACAACTTTTTAACAGAGACGACTGATTCAAATGGCATAGCCCTCTTATTTAAATATGACTTGATCAAGTAGCTTGCCGGGCCTGTTTCAATTTGAGACAGGATTCTTTCCCTTACAATAAAGCGACTGTTCCTGTTTGTCTCTTACAAAGTGTCAACAGACCAATATAGACGAGCACTAGGATGAACAGCTAAGCTTGATGTTCT
Organism: Sulfurimonadaceae bacterium; assembly: GCA_041553795.1. Taxonomy (GTDB): domain Bacteria; phylum Campylobacterota; class Campylobacteria; order Campylobacterales; family Sulfurimonadaceae. The sequence goes on along the minus strand of JBFEIF010000023.1, from coordinate 11,292 downwards.
TGGAGTGCACGGGTGCTCTCTTGCACAAATGTTCCAGTTCAGGGTGTTCTTCAAAAGGCGACAAAGCCACTTTGAGCAGTTCATTGACCATGCTAAAGTCATGTTCCCCCGCTTTATCTATAGCCTCTTGGAGTATATGGTTTTTAAGTACATATTTTGGATTCACTGCGAGCATCTTTTTGTGACGTTCAGTTTCGCTAAGCGTCTCTTTTTCCAAACGTATGGCATATCTTTCTAGCCATACATCAAGCGGCTCTCTATTAACGCATATATCCAATATATCTGATCTGTTGCGCTTAAAACGAGAAAGTTTTCTAAAGAACTCTGTGTAGTCTATGCTCGCATTTGCCAGTGCCCTAAGCATTCTTTGATAGAGTTCTTTATCATCATCTTGTTTGGTATGCAGACCCATCTTTTCATACATGATCTCTGAGTAGACACTGTCATAGGTACTTCTGAAAAGATCATCAAGCACCTCTTCGCAGAGCTCATAGTCGATCAGAGGAGAGAGTACACGGGCAAGCATATCCAGATTCCAGTGGGCACTCCCCGGTTGGCCTGAAAAACTGTAAAGGCCCTGTTTGTCGGTATGGTTGCATATATAGTTTGGGTCATAGTCATCTAAAAAAGCAAAAGGACCGTAGTCTATAGTCCTGCCGTCTATACACATGTTGTCTGTATTCATGACACCGTGATTGAAACCGACACTCTGCCATTTTGCAATAGTTCTTGCTGTATTTTTTACGATCTCGGCATACATCTTCAGGTAGACACCCTCACTACCTTCCAGATAGGGAAAACTCTCACCTATCACATAATCAGCAAGTTCTTGAAGTTTATCATGTTCACCATAAGCATTCAAATACTCAAAGGTCCCAAACCGGACCCATGTGGGCGACAGACGTAATACGATGGCCCCTTTTTCCCGCTTCTCCCTTACAACATCTGTATCGCTTCCTATAAGAGCCAACGCACGGGAAGTCTCAATACCCAGACCATGCATCGCCTCACTCGCCAGGTACTCACGTATGGATGAGCGAAGGACGGCTCTGCCATCACCATGGCGAGAGTAAAGGGTAAGGCCTGAGCCTTTTAGCTGCAGGTTTTGTCCATTTGTCTTGCCTAGGTTCACAACCCTTCCGTCACCCAAACGTCCTGAGAACGCGCCAAACTGATGCCCGGCATAACACATCGCAAAAGTCTCGCTTCCCTCCAGTCTAGTCTTTCCGTTTAGAATATTAATCAGCTCTTCGTCCAAAGTCAGATCTTCATCAACATCCAAGAGTTTTGCGGCACTCTGCGAAGCAGAGATAAGAAAAGGCCTGTCAAGCGGCGTAGGATCTACTTTTTGATAAAAAACAGACGCAAGGTTTAAATAGGGTGTTGTAAGTTTTAAGTTTGAAAATTTCATAATGAGTTTTTACCAATTTAGCTATTAAATCTTGCTACATATTAAAATCGAATTTTATTTTCTAGGATATGATTAATAAAAACCGAGCCCAGTGATTAGCGAGACTTACGGTAACACGCTTTAGGGGAGATTCGATTGTCTTAAAGTTTTCAGGACTTGTATATCCTGATGACCGGAAGCATCTGTTTGATCTCTTTAACATGGGGCGGAACCAAAGGGTTGTTGCTGATGTCCAGATAGGCCATGAGTGTAAAATGGCTTAGATCAGGCAGACTTCCTAGTCTGTTGTCATTGAGCACAAGCTTTTTCAGGCGCTTTTGGGACTGCAGAGCGGAAATATCTTCAACAAGATTGTTTCCTAAAAAGATAAAACGCAGTTTGGGCAGAGAGCCAAGAACGGAAACATCTTGAATGCGGTTCTCGGTAAGGGCAAGTTTATGCAGATTTGGCATCTGTGCCAACAAAGAGATGTCGCTTATCTTGTTACGTGAAAGGGATAAGGCCCCTATCCATGTCAACGTCACTACTTCTTTTGGGATCTCTTCTAAACCCAGACCGCTGAGATCAAGGTATTCGAGTTTTTCTTCTATAGTCGTATTGATACGTTTTAATGCTTCTTCAAGCATGTGACTCCTTTGTTTTCTGCAGGCCTTGCGGTACCTTGTTAAAGTATGACCGGTCCTTCGGGTTCAAGTACGTATCGATATCTATTGATTTTTCAGACATTGCGTATTATAGCGCTATAATTGCGAAACTATTATTGATACAGACAAATCAAAGCAAGGAAAATGCAATGGCACTAGACAATTCACTCTATGATTCGATAGAAACCACCTATTTTAAAATAAAAGAGTATCTGGAAACGACCCAACTGGGACGAGAGCATTCACCGATGATATTAAAACAAGAAGAGTTGGCTGGTCTATTGGAGCGTTTGGATATCGAAGCGATCGAAGAGCAGTCAAAAGATATCGACTCCCTGCATGATCAGCTCAATGCTATCAAAGCCATTTCAGATCAGATCGCCCAAGACCTTCGAGACACATCCGATCCTCTCGCGCTTGTCGAAAAAGTCGTAAGCGGTCTGGAGACGGTATTTGACAAGATCAATGATCTCATTGTATAAGTCGATGAGACTGCTTTAGGATGACATATACGTACGCATTGGGCCTATTGGCACAGTTCATCCTTGCCATATCCATACTGCCCTATTCTATCAGCATTTTTCGGGGCACCGTAAAGCCCAATCGTATTTCCTGGTTTATCTGGAGTGTGATAGGTCTGGCCTTTTGGTTGGTCACCCCACCCACAGCTGATGAGGTCACCAAGATGCTTACCGTCATTTTTATGGTCAATCCGGCGATAGTCTTTACACTGACACTCTTCAAGGGAGAATATATCAGACCCGATAAGTTGGAGATCTTTTCCCTGATTGTCGGCTTGTCTGCCATTGCGGTGTGGTATGTATTAAGAGAGAGCTCAGGCATACTTCCCATAAGCATTGCCATCGCTGCTGATTTTTTTGCCCTCTTGCCGACCATGCGCTTTGTCTTCAGCACCCCCGATGAAGAAAGACCTCTTGCATGGATCTGCTTTTTTCTAGGCTCATTGGTCGCGCTCTTTGGAATTGAGGACTACGGTCTTGAAAGTGTGTTGCTGCCAGCCTATATGACCATTGGGGCATCTTTTGTTGTTTTTCCCCTGGTACAGTATCGAATACGGACGAAGATTCCCCTAAGAGAGTGGATCATCTGATACTATTGTCTTTGATCAGGTTTTTTTAACAAGTTCTCTGGATGCCCATTGTGCGAACTCATTACGGGTGCAGCTATCACTATGTCCATAATCCTGGCCTTCAGCGCAACGGTAGATTATTAGATCATTTTTAGGATTAGGGTTAGGCGCTTCATCGATGACTTGACGTACAGACCACTCATTACCGTGCTTTCCATTGGTGTAATAATGTCCCAGTTTGATCTCACTGACACTAAGCTTGTCATGTTCCATATGCTGGAGGGTAAGTGTAAAAAGGCGTTCGAGGTCATCGATAGTGATATCAATGACCAGATCCATATCGGTTATTGCTTGCTTGATATGTTTACTTCGCAAAGAGGAACTCACAGTATCTTTTAGGCTCATCTCTTTTTCTGCAAAACGCATCATACTGACAGGATAACGTCGCCAATCAAACATGCTGTTAAAGATGATCGCGACGACAAACAGACTCAGGACGTTGATAAAGACAGGTGAAACGACATACATAAACCCTAAGTCATGAATCGCCGGGCCACCCACAACGGCAACAAGTGCTGTAGCACCTCCAGGAGGATGGATACTGTTTAAAAGATGCATTACACCAATGGACAGACCCACTGCCAGCCCTGCGGCAATGAAGATATTAGGCATGAGCATATAACAAGACACCCCGATAAACGCGGACATGAGGTTACCCATAAAAAGCGCCCACGGCTGGGACAGAGCACCATGGGGAATAGCGAAGAGCAAAACAGCGGCTGCCCCCATCGAAGGGACCAAAAAGACAGCTCCTTCCAGCCCGATCAGCAGATAGCTAATATAAAAAGTGATCGAGATACCAAGAACAGCGCCTAGCGTAGCTACGATTTTTTCGCTCTTACTTGTTCGGGAACCTTCTATAGAAAAAAAAGTTTTGAATCTTAGAAAAATACTATTCACTTTTGAAATTCTATCGGTGCAGTTTGCAATGTATACATAATTTCTCTTTTATATCTTAATATGTAATTATTGCAATCTATTCTAAAAAACCGGTTAAAATCCAGGAACAAGATCTCATGCAGCCCAAAATACTAAAAAAACGACAGTTATACCTGCCCCCAGTTTTCAACAGAACCTATTTAAATCTTGCACAAAACTATTAGATTTTTTAGCTATGTTTTGTTTGACCCAACTCATATATAATACGCATAAAAATTTGAAGAGAACATTCACCTATTATGAAAGAAATCACAAAGACATCCAAGATGGTAAAAACGCTCGACGATCTCATGTCATTGGCAGACTATTCACTTCTGGACACGCTTAACTGCGATCCTGATGCAAGAGAAAACGGTGTCGACCACTTCCCGCGACAAGTCTTCTCCGGGCACTACGTCCCTGTAAACCCGACGCCGATCAAAGACCCGCAGTACATTGCTCACAGTAAGAACTTTTTTAGCGAGCTTGGATTCGCCGACAGCCTGGCTGAATCAGAGGATTTTGTACGCATGTTCTCAGGAGACACTTCTCAACTGCCTGAACCGATGCGAAAGCTTGGTTGGGCAACGGGATATGCGCTTTCCATCTACGGGAGAGAATACTACGAGCAGTGCCCTTTCCAAACGGGCAACGGATATGGTGACGGCCGTGCCGTTTCCATTTTTGAAGCCGTAATCAACGGGCAGCGCTGGGAAATGCAGCTTAAAGGCGGAGGCAGGACACCCTATTGCCGCGGAGCTGACGGTCGTGCAGTCCTACGTTCAAGTGTACGCGAGTTTTTGGCACAGGAGCACATGCATGCCCTTGACGTGCCGACATCGCGCTCTTTGAGTCTGTACACCTCTAAAACAGAGAAGGTAAAACGTCCATGGTTTTTGAACAGATCATACTCGCGTGATCCAGAAGTCATGATAGAAGAAGACGTAGCTATAACGACACGGGTCGCACCCTCATTTCTCAGGGTCGGACAACTCGAACTTTTCGGCCGCCGTGCCCGCAAAAACGAGCATCCAAAAGCGATGGAAGAGCTCGAGAAGATCGTCTTGCACATAATCGAGCGTGAGTACAGCGATGTGATAGACGGAAGTCTGCCTATCGAACAAAAGGTGCTCTTGCTTGCAAAAGAGTTTCGCTCCCGCCTCACATCGCTTGTGGCAAACTGGATCCGCGTCGGTTACTGCCAGGGGAACTTTAACAGTGACAATACTGCCTTAGGAGGTTTTACCCTCGATTACGGACCATTTGGCTTTATCGATATGTTTGACCCGAAATACCAGCCATGGACGGGCGGCGGCGTTCACTTCTCATTTTTCAATCAGCCACTAGCAGCCGAACGCAACTTTCAGATGTTCTGCACGGCTTTACTGCCCCTGCTTGCATCGCATGAAAACGAGCTGCAGCAGTTAGATGAGATAAGAGATGGTTTTTCAAACGTCATGCAGGCACAAATGATAAAGATGTGGGTTTCCAAGCTGGGTCTGCACACCATGGATGCAGAGCTGTTCAACGAACTCCTAACGCTTATGATGCAGACCTCTGTCGATTACACTATCTTCTTTCGCGAACTCTCTGCTGTTCCTGAGGAGATCGATCCGCTCAAAAAAAGCTTTTATAAGGAGACGATGAATAATGAAGGACTTGAGAAGCGCTGGTCGGAATGGCTGGAAAGATGGAGATCTCTCATCAGCAGTTCCAACCCGGCCGACATCAATGCCACTACTTCAGAATCGCGTGAGAAGCTTTCAGAGCAGATGAAAAAAGTCAATCCGAAATACACGCTGCGCGAGTGGTTCCTCGTCCCTGCCTATCAAGAAGCTGAAAAAGGGAACTATTCTTTGATCCACGAGCTGCAGGAAGTGATGACACATCCGTATGATGAGCAGTCAAAAGAGATAGAAGAGAAATACTACGGTAAAAAACCCTCTGAGTTCTTTGAGATCGCCGGGATATCGCACGTAAGCTGTTCGTCGTAATTTTTTAGTTTGAGGATCAGTGATCGCTGATCCCAATTAAAACGCTATGTGTACCTGTTTGGATCGTTCGACATAGAGAAGGACATTGGTAAAAGCAAATTGATCCACCTCCTCAATACCTGCATGTTCATACTTCAACAGATAGTCAAATCCATCCAACTCGACATTTTGAAGTTTTTTCAGATGAATAGCATAGATCAACAGATCAGCCAGATCACTTACGGGGATGATCTCTCTGTAATTTTTATCAAATGCATCTATATACTTTTCAACTATATCTTCATTTGACATAAGAAGTATCCAAAGAATAATATTGTCTATCTTTTCAGGAGCATTGACTCTCTTCAAAAAGCTTTCATAGAGCTCTTTGTTCCCGGCTATCTCAGCAAGCTGTTCGTCGGCTTGTGTTTTTAAAAAGTTGATTCTTTTTTCAGTAAGTTTATCGTTTCTATGACCATCTAAAACTTTTTCTGCAATTTGTAATGTGTGCATTATTTCTCTTTTTTATTTGATATGACATTATTGCAGGCTATTCTAAAAACACTATTAAAGGCCTGGAATATTGGGTGTTAACGAATGTATGTATACTAAGAAATATTTTCAACCAGATCATTATCCGTAGGATAGCCTGCCACTTCATAGCCATCCTCATCAAAGAAGTGTTTTTTGCCCGAATCCATGCTGATGCAGACAAGAGGATATTCGTCCCCTTCACGGATCTCTTTGATGATAAATCTTTTGCCCATGCGAGTCTTCCATCTCTGTCCCACTTTAAACTCTATAAACTCATATTCCACTGCTTTGACTCTCTGACGCTAATTTTATAATAATTATATCAAATAGAACACTAAAGGTTCAGTACTCACCTATTCCTTGATCCAGCAAAAGCAAACATCTTCCCCCTGCTCTCAATAGATACCAGGAAACAGGCGATAACGTACATGCCTTGCATACTCTTTATACCCCGGCAGCTCCTCGTGAAGGGTTGTGTCTTCAAGTGAAGTTCTGACAACAGCTATGATCAAGGCCGCAACGGCTGGGATAAGCGTCCACAGTGACTCCAAAGCCATGATGATGCCTGCGACTGCCAGAAGGTTCCCAGCATAACCAGGATGGCGTACAACTCTGTAAGGACCGCTATCGCAGACCGAATGTCCCCGATCCGTTTGGATACGCACTGTAGTAGAAAAAAAGCGGTTCTCTATCTAGGCCCATGAGGCAAATGCGTACCCAAGCATGATGAGCATGAGACCGAGAACAGTGACCCAAGTCGGAAACAGGGATGACCACCCATAACGGTGATCCAGTCCTGCTACGATAACAAGAGGAAAGGTGAGGCTTATCGCCATCAGCGGGGCAAGTACTTTGTCCCATGGTTTCGCACTCTTGGCTTTTTCCATGCTGACACGTTCTGCCAGAATCCCCGGATTGCGTTTCTCCGCCAAGACACGCCCGCCTACACCCGCAAAAAACAGCAGCACGGAATAGACCCAGCCCTGCCACCAGCCGACATCCCCTCCACAGGCCAGAAGAACCAGAGGGATGATGATATACAGAAGGGCCACCCCAAACCACAGACGAGGAGTTGGCGATTGAGTGATGTTTGATGTCATCTTTATATGCTCTTTTTTTATAGAATAAAGGTATTATGACCTATTTTCACTCATCATGCAAAAAGCAGTCTGTTACTTTATTTACTAAAAATAAAATTCAAAATTTTGCTACAATAAAATTGTAGAATATTCTCCAACTGAGAGACACTTTTAGTGAAGAAGGACAATAGTCTAAGAGAAGTTTGCCCGGCGGGAGAGGTTATGAGAGTTAAAAGCAATAGTTATTTTAGTATCGAAGAACTCGATGAAAAGCTCGATATTGCAGATATTGATAGTGACAAGACGTTAATCCAAATATTTAGTGGTTTTGTTTTAAAAGAAGAGATCTTAAAGATACAGTCAATTTTTCAATCTAAAAACAGCTCAGCACGATTTATAGGTACGACTACAGCGGGTGAGATATATGACGGTAAGGCCTTGTCAAAGAGCATTGTCGTCTCTATCGTCTCATTTGATGACACCGTAGTGCATCATTGCGATTGTATAAATAACGGCGACTTTGATTTAGGCGTCACCTTGGGAGAGTCTCTTTTTTCTCCCAATACAAAAGCGAGTATCCTCTATGTAAGCGGGGTAGATACGAATGGGAACAATGTAATTGATGGTATATCAAGCGTAAACAGTTCTGTTCCCATAGCCGGTGGTATCTCCGGTGAAAATGGCTATTTTACTGAGACCTTCGTTTTTAATCATAAAAGTATCTATCCAAAGGGAGCTGTTGGCGTTTCCTTAAACAGTGAAATATTAAAAGCGGATAATGGCTATCAGTTAAACTGGAAAGGGATCGGAAAAGTGATGACCGTGACCAAAGCTGATGAGAACCGCCTTTATGAACTTGACCATACACCTGTCATTGAAGTCTATAGAAAATACTTGGGTGATGATATCGCGGATCAATTACCGCACTCCGCAACGGAATTCCCTGTCATTATCCTAGATGGTGATGTGGAAGTGTGTAGAACACCCTTGCAGACCTTTGATGATGGGTCAATGCTCATGTTTGGAAATGTAAACGAAGGTGAAAAAGTCAGGTTTTCATTAGGGAATATTGACTCTATCATCAATGAAACAAATATGCGAAGCCGTACCTATGCCAACTTTCAGCCCGAAGCGATGTTTTGCTATAGCTGTGCAGGACGTATAGGCTTTCTTCAGGAAAAAGTCTCGTTAGAACTGGAACCATTAAATCGTATTGCTCCAATTACAGGCTTTTTCACCTATGGAGAGATTACCCATAATGGAAACAAAAACTTTTTGATGAATAATTCTCTTACCATTTTATCTCTCAGGGAAAAAGAGTTTGATAACACATATACGATGACTTACCCCGAAGAGAAGAAGAAAAAGAAGCTTGAAAACCTTTTTGATGACAAGCGGTTTTTGGTGATCAATGCCCTCACAAACCTCTCGACTGCTGTTATTGATGAACTGAACGAATCCAAAAAAGCAGCCGACAAAGCCAATGCGTTCAAATCGGAGTTCATCGCCAACATGAGCCACGAGATACGAACACCGATGAACTCCGTCATAGGTATGACAGATTTGGCACTCAATACCGATCTTGATGATAAACAGAAGAACTATATACAAAAAGCGAACATAGCAGCCAAAAATCTTCTTGGCATCATTAATGACATACTGGATTTCTCAAAAATCGAAGCGGGTAAACTCGATCTCTCCAACACCCACTTTGAGATCAAAGATATCATCAGCAATACGCTTCATCTTATAAGTGTAGCTGCTCATGATAAAGATCTTTATACCAGAGTCAAACTCGATAAAGACGTGCCAAAGATCTACTTTGCAGATTCCCTGCGATTGGGACAAGTACTTACAAACCTGGCAAGCAATGCTGTTAAATTCTCTCATACAGAGGGGCATATCACGATAGCTATCGCTTTACAGAAGGAGAATGATACCGAAGCGCTCGTAAAATTTTCCGTCATAGATGATGGTATCGGTATAGCACCTGAAGCGCAAAAGAGATTATTCCAATCATTCACCCAGGCAGACAGCTCTACACAAAGAAAGTTTGGCGGTACGGGACTGGGACTTGCCATCTCTAAAAAAATTGTTGAACTCATGGGAGGAGAGATATGGGTAGAAAGCGAAGAAGGCAAAGGCAGTACCTTCAGCTTTACCGTTAAGATGCAGAAATCAGACTCAAATGCCATTATAGAGCATTCACAAGATACAGAACAAGTGATGCAACAAGCCATAAAAAAACTGCGAAATAAACGTATCTTGCTTGTAGAGGACAATGAGTTAAATCAAGAACTGGCCACAGATCTGCTCGAAGATAAAAACATGGTCGTTGTTGTAGCCAATCATGGAGAAGAGGCATTGGATATACTCAAAACAGAAACATTTGATATCGTACTCATGGATATACAAATGCCGATAATGGATGGATATACTGCTACAAAAAGACTAAGAGAACAAGATACGTATAAAGATCTGCCAATACTTGGAATGTCAGCAAATGTACTCACAGAGGATGTATCCAAAGCAAAAGAAGCCGGAATGGATGATTATATCAATAAGCCTATAGACCCGACTCAAATGTTTATAACTATGGCGAAGTGGATCAAAGAATAATAATGCTGAACAGAAATAAAGCAGCCTGCCCTCTTTATCTGCGCATCGCTTCGACATCGCAGATATTTCCCATGCTGGGACATTCTGCCAAAATCTCCTGATTCTGCTTCTCAGCCAAAACACGCACGCCGACACCGGCAAGGAACAGTAGCACCGAATAGACAAAACCCTGCCCGAGCCAAAATCACCGTCACAAATAAGAAGAATCAGCGGGATGAAAAGACACAGAAGGGTCACCCCAAACCACAGGTGGGGACTCGGAGCTTAAGTGATATTTGTATCGATACTTTTCGATGTCATCATTTTACTCCAAAACAAGCAGGGGTTTAAATAAGAGAATGATAATATAAATACACTCCCCAACTGTTTAATATCCTGCATTGTATGCAAAATAGATTGCTATAGACCTAATATTAAACAATTAAAATACGTAATAGCATTTATAAATCTATGATCCATCTTATTACTTAGAAACTTAAAGAGTGATTTGATTGTAAGGAGTCTAGCGAGGTATATGACGAGCGTAACGACGCAGCAAGTGCGCCGCCATTTTAGTTTTGGATTATACTGGCTTAACGGTTACGCCGTACTTCTCTTCAGCATCTTTACGAGACTCAAGAGCATAGTTCTCGATCTCGTTGAAGTTAAGGTATTTGTAGACTGCATCTTCTTTACCAGAAAGTTTTGCAGGAACAAGATCCATATACTCTTCAACAGTTGGGATACGACCAAGTTTTGCACACAGTGCTGCTAGTTCAGCAGAACCAAGGTAAACCTGAGTCTCTTTCCCAAGACGGTTGTCAAAGTTACGAGTCGATGTAGAGAATACTGTAGCACCCTTACGAGCTTGTGCTTGGTTACCCATACATAGTGAACAACCCGGAACCTCAGTCTGCGCTTCGATCTCTTTATAGACATCGTAGTAACCTTCGTTCATCAATTGACGCTCATCCATACGAGTCGG
>JBFEIF010000022.1:0-25927 GCA_041553795.1 Sulfurimonadaceae bacterium | reverse complement strand
GACTGTTTTATTGGGTGTCTGTACTTTAATGTTGTTTGACTTAAAACAATCCCTGGTTCTCCACCACTACATACGTTACCCCCCATAACTTACGAACTTTCAACGACTCAACGATAACTACTGTGTCACCATTGTCAGAATGTTTCAATATAATACCAATGGGTGTCTGTACATTTCAAGGAAATGAAATGATACAAATGACAGAACCAAAACTAATTGTTCGGGATAAAAAACTTCATTACAGTTTTACACTGAATGGTAAACGTATACGAAAGTCTCTCAATCTTGATGATACTCCCAAGAATAAAAATCTTGTTGAAAACAAGATTTTTCCGAAATTGAAACAAGATGTTTACAGTGGAGAGTTCTTTAAAAACCAAGTTCCAATACTAGATGACTACTCAAAGGTATCTTTTGAAAATCATCGATTGGAAAGAAAACCGATGACTACCTACAATTATATAAACATATATAATCGACATATATCACCATACTTTGGGACCACACGACTTGATGAAATAAAGGTATCTGATATTAACAAATGGAAGAATACACTTTATACTGAAAAAGGACTCAGTAGTGGACGAGTTAATTATATAAAAAAAATACTTGGAACTATCATCAATGATTCGGTCGAGGATGAATTAACCCCTTCAAACCCTATAGTAAGGTCAAAATCACTTCCATCTCATCAAATTAAAGATATAGAACCATTCAACCTATCTGAGATAAACAAGATACTTCATAATTGTGATGGACAAGATAAAAACATCATTTGTACTTTGTTCTTTACAGGGATGAGAACAGGTGAATGTATAGGACTAAAATGGTCAGATATTGACTTTAAACAAAGAACAATATCCATCAGTAGGACTATTGGAAAAGGTACAGTTGGAACACCAAAAACAAGGTCTAGTATGAGGACTATAGATATTCTTGACACATTGTTACCACACTTGAAGAATCAATACATGATTACAGGTCATCTTGATAGTTATGTCTTCTTAAACAAGATAGGAACACATTACTATGACAGTAGTAAGTTAAGAGATAGGATGTGGAAGAAAACTCTAGAGAGGTCTAATGTCCCTTATAGGACGATATATCAGACTAGACATACTTTTTGTAGTTTGAATATACAGAACGGTGAAGACCTATTATGGATAAGTCGAACGTTAGGTCATAACACACCTAAAACCACATTAGAGAAGTACTCAAAATACATCCCTAGAGACACTAAGAGAGGTTCTGTGTTTGATAATATTTGATTAGTTGAATTTTGAACAAAATTGACACAATGGTGACACAGTAGTTATCGTTGAGTCGTTGAAAGTTCGTAAGTTATGGGGGGTAACGTATGTAGTGGTGGAGAACCAGGGATTCGAACCCTGGGAGGTATTACCCTCGCCGGTTTTCAAGACCGGTGCAATCGACCAACTCTGCCAATTCTCCATAAATGGTCACGCTATTGTTGTTGGAGGCGCCACCCAGATTTGAACTGGGGATAGAAGCTTTGCAGGCTCCGGCCTTACCACTTGGCGATGGCGCCATCCGCTCTGTTATATCTAACGAGCATGGTGCCCGGAGCCGGACTTGAACCGGCACAGTGTTACCACCGGGGGATTTTAAGTCCCCTGCGTCTACCGATTTCGCCATCCGGGCAGCTTTGATTTAACAACAATACTCAAGATTTAAGATAAATCTTCAATATTACAAATAAATGGAGCGGGAAACGAGGTTCGAACTCGCGACCCCAACCTTGGCAAGGTTGTGCTCTACCACTGAGCTATTCCCGCATATTTTGTTTGTGGACGGGAATTTTAGCAAAACATATCTTAAATGTAAAGTGTTTTTTTGAAAAAATGTTGATTTTTGGATATTTTTTTTAAAATTTTCATTTTTCCCTCGCTGCAAGCCCTCTTAAAGCCTTAAAACTCGATATAATCACGTAAATATATACATTATAAAAGGATTTGTATGCGTAGTGATATCATCAAACGCGGATTTGACAAAACTCCTCACCGTTCACTTTTACGTGCAACAGGACTTAAAGACGAAGACTTTGACAAACCATTCATCGGTGTAGCAAACAGCCATATCGACATCATCCCGGGACACTTTTTCCTGCAGGAATACGGCCGTATTGTAAAAGAAGCCATTCGAGAAGCTGGCGGAGTACCTTTTGAGTTCAACACTATCGGTGTGGATGACGGTATTGCCATGGGGCACGACGGTATGCTCTATTCACTGCCTTCGCGTGAGCTTATCGCTGACTCTATTGAGACCGTGATGAACGCACACAAGCTTGATGCACTTATCTGTATTCCCAACTGTGACAAGATCGTCCCGGGTATGCTTATGGGATCCCTTCGTGTCAATGTACCGACTATCTTTGTCTCCGGCGGTCCGATGAAAGCCGGTCACAAAGCAGACGGAACACCTATAGACCTTGCGACTGCTTTTGAAGCGGTCGGGCAGCACTCTGAAGGAAAGATGACCGACGAAGAGCTTTACGAGATCGAATGCGAAGCCTGTCCGAGCGGCGGTTCATGTTCGGGGATGTTCACAGCGAACTCTATGAATACACTCTGTGAAGCAATGGGTGTCGCCCTTCCGGGTAACGGGACTGTCCTTGCGATGACTCCTGAGCGTATCGAGATGGTAAAGACTGCGGCAAAACGCATCGTTGAGATGGCAAAGAGCGAAGACCCAAAATGGAAGATCCGTAATATCCTTAACGAAGACGCTATCCACAATGCCTTCGTCATCGATATGGCAATGGGCGGTTCATCCAACACGGTACTGCACCTTCTTGCGATAGCCAAAGAAGCAGAAGTCGATTTCGACATCACCAGCATCAACAAGATCGGTCAGCAGGTCGCGCATATTGCGAAGATATCGCCTTCACTCAGCACTGTTCACATGGAAGATGTCAACCGTGCCGGCGGTGTCAATGCCGTCATGAAAGAAGTCAGTAAACGTGGAGACGTCTTCCGTTCAAACGTGATGACAGTCACCGGAGAGACTTTGGCTGAGCGCATCAAAGATGCTGATATCAAAGACACGAACATCATCCATACCAATGAGAATGCTTTCTCTCCGGTCGGTGGACTTTCTATTCTTTTTGGAAACCTGGCAGAAGAAGGGGCCGTCGTCAAGACAGCCGGTATCACACCTAATATGCGTAAGTTTAAAGGGACAGCTATCTGTTTCAACTCACAGCAGGAAGCTATCACAGGTATCATGGGCCATAAGGTAAAAGCAGGCGATGTCGTCGTTATCCGTTACGAAGGGCCTAAAGGCGGACCGGGTATGCAGGAGATGCTTGCACCTACGTCACTTATTATGGGGATGGGCCTTGGCGAGAGCGTCGCATTGATCACAGACGGCCGTTTCTCCGGTGCTACACGCGGAGCTTCTATCGGCCACGTCAGTCCTGAAGCTGCGGAAGGCGGCCTTATAGCTCTTATCCACGACGGTGATGAGATCGAACTTGACGTCGATACCCACCTGCTTCAGCTAAATGTCGATGCAGAAGAACTCGAGCGTCGTCGTCTTCACTTCACTCCGGTGAAAAAAGAGATCACCTCAAAATGGCTAAAACGCTATAGCCTTCTTGTCTCCAACGCATCAAACGGTGCCGCTTTAAAAACAGAACTTTAAGCAGTCTTGCTGCTTAGAGCATCTCCACTTCCAGCTCGCATTGCAGCTCGGGAAACTTTTGTTCTAAAATACTCTCAATAGTCTGAAATACCTGAGCACATAATTTTTCATTCGGTGCAGCATATACAACGGCAAGCTCTGCTTCTTTCGCATACTCAGAACTTAAGTCCAGAAGTGATACATTCAGTCTTCTCAAAGCCTCTTTTATTCGGTTTAAGACAGAGCGTCTTCCTTTTAAAGATTCTACATAGGGCAGGTCTATGCGGATCAGTACATTTGCGATGACCATCTCATCCCTTATTTATTCTCATCATTAGTGCGGTAAGGATCAGCACGCCTTTCAAACTCGGGCACTATCTTCTTCAATGCGGCGATCTTATCTGAAGCAGTGAACAAGGCTTCTATATCTTTTTTAAGCCTCCCTATCTCATAATAGGTCGGTTGGGCAATAAAGATCGATTCATAAGACGTCTTCTGTTCGTTCTCATCCAGCATCAGTTCTTCAAAAAGCTTTTCACCCGGACGCAGACCTGAGAACTCGATCTTGATCGTATCTTCTTTGCCATACAGCTGGATCATCTTCCTGGCCAGATCGACGATCTTCACGGGTTCGCCCATATCAAGGATAAAGAGCTCATTGCCTTTGGCAATGGCAGCAGCCTGAAGGACAAGCTGACAGGCTTCGGGAATGAGCATAAAGTAGCGTGTTATCTCAGGATGTGTTACCGTGACAGGTCCGCCGTGTTCGATCTGGTACTTGAACTTTGGGATGACTGAACCGCTTGAACCGAGTACGTTTCCAAAACGAACCGCGACGATCTCAGTATTTTTGCTGTCAATATTTTGCCCGTATAGCTCAGTGACACGTTTCGTTGCTCCCATGATATTTGTCGGGCGTACTGCCTTGTCTGTGGAGATGACAACGAGTTTCTGTACCCCATTATCGATACTCACGTCGATAATGTTCATCGTACCCAGAATATTGTTTTGCAGTGCACTGTCGATGTTGTCCTCGCATAAAGGCACATGCTTGTAGGCTGCAGCATGGATGACAATATCGGGCTTAAAGGCTCCAAAGACAGCAGCCAGTTTCTCTTTGTCGACAACCGAAAGCAGCCGAGCATCCGCATGGGGGAGCTCCTCTTTGATGCGGTAAAGATTGTATTCTGCATGGTCTATCAAAAGCAAGGAGGCTGCACCATAGTTATTGCATTGAAGCGATATCTCGCTTCCTATACTGCCTCCCGCACCGGTTATAAGCACTTTTTTGTTTCGGATGAAGGCTGAAATAGAGCTGGGATCAAGATCCTGAGGGTGACGGGCCAAAAGATCAGAGATGCGGATCGGTTTGAGCTCTTCTTTGGCATTCTCAAGAAGATTATAATAACGCAGTTCCTGAATACCCAGTCCGTAAAGTCTATCATACAGACTGTTTAGAGTCTCCGTATCAAGCTCATACGTGAAGATAGCGGCTTCGATCTTAAAAGTATTGACGACCGCTTCAAGTTCATCATAGGCATAGACTTTAACATTATTGATATAGGTATGGATAGTACTGTTGCTTTCTGACGGCAAAGCCAGTATCGCGGAAGGAAAGTAATCAAACTCGCCATGAAGCGCACTTTTTATCAACTGTGTTGCTTTGGTATTTGCTCCTATGATAAGCGTGGGCTTCATCATAAAAGAGCGTTCACCATGTTCCAGATAATAGCGCTTTGAGATACGCAACAGACCGATGAAGAAAAGTGAGAGTACCATATCTATCCCGATGACGCTTCGCGGGAAAGGAGACAAGGCTTCAAATCCCTGTATCATGACAAGGGAAAACAGCGTGTATGCCAGTAAGTGTGCCGAAAGCAGTTTCTTGGCATCTTCCAGACCGAAAAAACGCCAGGCAGTCATATAGATGTTCAAAGCAGCGAAGATAGTGGCTTTTAATAAAAAAAGTATAATGAAGATATTGAAAAAAGACTCCATAAAAGTCTGGGGTATCTCAAAATTAAAACGCAGTCCGTATGAGATGAGCAGTGTGAAGAGAGAGATCACAAGGTCAGAAATGGCAAAAAAGATGATGCGCTTTGCATTTGTCGGTTGGAAGAGACTCACTTCAGCACCTCTTTGATACATGCACAGATAAAGCGCACATCTTCACGCTCTAGCTCTGTACCGCTTGGCAGACAGATCCCTTTTTGGAAGAGCTCCTCGCTTACGCCGTTGACTTCTGACAGGGCATCTTTAAAAAGCTCTTGCATATGCATCGGTTTCCACAGCCTGCGGCTTTCGATATTCTTTTCTGCCAAGGCGCTTATCAGGGTATTCGGGTCCGTCTTTTCAAATGTAACAGTCGTCAACCAGCGGTTACCTGAGCAGCCTATCAGTTCAGGCATAAACCTTATTTCTGCGATATCGTTGAGCTCTTCTTGATACCATGAGAATATTGTCCGACATTTTTTTACGCGCTCTTCGATGACTTCCATCTGAGCGACACCAATAGCTGCAAGAACATTGCTCATCCTGTAGTTATAGCCGAGTTCTTTGTGCTCATAATATGGGAGGTCTTCTTTTGCCTGTGTCGCATAAAAGCGTGCCTTGTCTATCCACCCCTTATTGTCCGACACCAGCATCCCTCCGCCAGAAGTCGTAAGGATCTTGTTTCCGTTAAACGAATATATTCCCATATCACCAAAGGTACCGGAGTGTTTTCCCTTAAATCGTGCACCCAGACTCTCCGCAGCATCTTCGATCAGATAGATATCATTCTCTTTACAGATCTTGACGATTTTCTCCAGGTCCGCACACTGTCCGTAAAGATGGGTCAGAATAAGTGCTTTAGGTTTTTTAGGGCTCTTCTCTATCGCCATTTTCAAACGGGTCGGACTGATGTTCCAGCTCTTCTTGTTAGAATCGACAAAATAAGGCCTTGCATTCTGATACAAGATAGACGAGACAGAACCGATAAAGGTAAAACTCGATGCCAGCACAATATCGTCTTCTTTGATACCCAAAACACGCAGAGCCAGATGGATCGCCGAAGTACCGTTTATAGTAGCGACAGCATACGATGCTCCGGTATACTCACAGATACTCTTTTCAAAACGATCGACAAACTCCCCAAGTGGAGCTATATAATTGCTTTTGAAGACCTCGGAAATGTACTCCTGTTCACGGCCTGACATATGCGGTGGAGAAAGAAAGATGCGTTTCATTAGTGTAATATCCTTGCAGGTGTCCCGACAGCTGTGACATTGGCCGGGATATTTTCAATGACGACTGCACCGGCACCTATCACAGAGTTTGGCCCGATACATCTTCCCTGAATGACACTGGCCCCTATGCCAACATGACTTAAAGTCTCAACACAGACATTGCCGCCAAGTGCCGCATTAGGCGAGATATGGACAAAGTCATCAATGACATTGTCATGCTCAACGACAGAGGAGGTATTCAGTATCACGCCTTGGCCTATCACGCTATCGGCATTCACTACTACGTTCGCCATGATGACACTTCCTTTTCCGATCTCAGCACTCGGGCTGATAATTGCTTTGGGATGGATCAAGGTTGCCAAGCTGATATGGTTCTTCTGAAGTTTTTGAGCCACTTTTTGGCGGATATGGTTATCACCAATCCCTAAAACGACAGGAATCGTATGATAAAACTCCAGATAGACCAAAAAACTGTAAGCGTCCTTACTCTCATCATCATCTATCCAGATGATCTCTGTATAACCAAGAAGTCTTGCGATATCTGCCAGGACCTTTCCGTGTCCGCTTTTGCCGTAGATGGCAATCTGTTTAGTTATGTCCATTGAACTTCTCGCTTGTAGCATGTTGATGGGCAGAGATATCCTTACGCATCACAACTTTTTTTATCGTCATAAGCAGTATCCTTGCATCCAGTATAAAACTGATATGTTTAGTATACCAGACATCATATTTAAACTTTTGCTCCCAACTGATAGCATTTCTGCCATTGACCTGAGCCCAGCCGCTGATACCCGGTTTGACACTGTGACGCTGTTTTTGTTCCTCATCATACAGACCAAGATATTCGACAAGAAGCGGACGCGGCCCGATAAAGCTCATCTGACCTTGTAAGATATTAATAAGTTGAGGCAGTTCATCCAGACTCAGCCTTCTTAAGACCCGTCCTAAAGCTGTCAAGCGTTCTTGATCATTCTCGTTCTCCATCCCAGGAACATTCTCCATCGTACGAAACTTGTAGATGGTAAAAAGCTTTTCATCTTTTCCCGGGCGCACCTGGGTAAAGAACACGGGTCTGCCCATATTGAAATAGATGAGTATAAATACAAATAAAAATACAGGACTAAGCAGGAGAAGTAAGATCAGACTTCCCACAAGGTCCAGAAAAGGTTTGAAAAAACACTGGTACATCGTCTAATGTTTTACTCTATAGACTTTATTGTATGGAGAAAGTTCAACGGCTTCAAACAGACTTCGATCATAGTTTTCAAGAAAGAACATCTGTATATATGCAGAGTTGTACATCTCCTGATCTAAAACGAGCACTCTGTTATAATCTCTCAGCAACACAATCACTATAGAACTATTCGGATGGATAATTTGACGGTTTACACCAATTTTCCCATCTGCCTGCGTACCTATGGTGACGATCTGGTTGGCAGGAACACTTTGCGTGCCGATCGTTATCAGTCCCGTATTCTGATCAAAACTTACTCCCGAACCAAAATCGATCTTTTCTGCAACCTGGGTTGCCTTGGAACTCTGGAAGAAAAAAGGAGGATTGCCTTTTTCCCCTGTTTCCAAATCAATATTTGAAAACACTTTGACAGTCGGAAAAATATCCAACATTCGAAAAGGAAGATAGAGAAACACCTCTCGGGATGCTTTTGGAATAATCATCTTGTCCGCCTGCAGTTCATCAAAAAATGTTTCCACATTTAACTGTTCTTCTGCCTTATTATGGAACAGAGTGTCTGCAATATTTGCATAGTCCGAATCAACATAGGTCTCAACTGCCAGCCGAGAAAGAGATGCTGCTTCTTTTTGAGAAGAGGTCGTTAATATCCGAGAAACAATAAAGTTGTCATTATGATGCTTTCCGCCATCTATCAAGGTGTTTTTATTAGTATAAAACCATAAAGGATAGCCATAGTCCCACCATGCGATAATATAATCTTTATCACTCCCTATAGTTTTGAGCTTATCAAGCTGTTTTACTTCATCTTTATGAAAGACTGTCGGGACCTTGTACTCGATTATATGGGATATATTAGGATAAAGCAACCCCCCTGTCGCCAGAAATATCACCAAATATCTTGGTCCGGTATCACGGATAAAAGAGGTCAGAACATAGACTAGATATACGGCACTTAAAGCAGCGATCGGGACAGCATACACCGTAAACCGCAGTCCTCCCCATAGAGAAAAAACACCGATAGCTATCAGAGGAAGAGCAATGACAAACTGACGATAACGCAAGACCAAAAGTATATACCCGATCAAAGCCGCAAATACACCTATAGTCGATCCGCTTATTCTGTTCGCCATCATTTCAAATGGTATTGTTCCTGCTTCTCTTACCGTCTGAATGACCTGGAAAAAGTGCAAGCCGCTTTCCTGGGTCCCGCGGTCAATATACCCAAATAGTTTGTTCGCTATCAAAGCCAATACATTAGCATTGAGTAAAAAGAAGATAAACGCAACAAGGGCAAGACCTATCCAATATTTTTGTTCTATTTTTTTCGAATTATGACTCAGTAAAATAACTGCGACCGCTACAATCTTTATCCAAAAGATGATCGGAGATAATGCAAGCGCGATGGCTGCGATACTGATATAAGTCAGATTATCTTCTCTGTACTCAAGTAAAGCATACACAATATAAATACCATACATAGCATAGATAAGAGAAAGCCCTTGAGGGTAAAAGAAAGGGTACAGAGTTATGACAGCAAAAGCCAAGATAATATTGGACAGTTTATGCTCGACCAAAATAGATATGAATGAATAGACGACAAACATCTGTAAAAGAACAGCAAACATATCCGAATCATAATATCCGACCATTGTACGGTTGTAATAACTCCAGGCAATTGAGCCCAGAAGTGCCGACAAAAATCCAAAAAACTGCAGATTAAACAATCGAGTGATCAAGATGACAGGGATAACAACAAGACTCGATATAAAAGCAGGCATATAAAGGATCACTGTTTCAAGCGAGACTGGAAGAAGTTTATAAAAAAATGCACTGGTATAGATCACACCCGGATATGCATTGATCGCACCCTGGATCTGCGGATTATGCGCATGCGTACCAAAGAGCATATTTTCTAAGGCCGTCGCAAAATAGTATCCGTCGTTTGTGTTGATCATAAGTTGATCATTCCAGTAGAAAGCAGCATTATCCTGAAACTGATAGACCCAGATCATTCGCATCAACACGCTAAACGTATAGGCAATGATAATAAAGATCAAAGAATATTTTACACTGCTATAGGATTTTTCATTTTCTATCTTAAAAATATTCACTTATTTCTCACTTTTTGGCACATTATACACTAAAGAAGAGAAGCATTCTTCCAGTTTATCGACTAAAACCTCGATTGAAAAATGTTTTGACACATATTGCAAGCCATTATTCCCTAACTCTGAAAGTTCTCTCTTATCCATAGCACTTAGTTGTTTGATCGCATCGATCACAGCTTGCTCATTATCAGCTTCTATACTTATCCCCGCATTAGCTTCTTTAATAAGATCATTTTTTGCATTACTCGCAAATATGATCGGCTTGCCTGATGCTAAATAATCAAAAAGTTTATTGGAGCTAATCCCAAATCTAAACACAGGAGAATCGGCTAAAGGAAAAAACAGTACGTCTGAACCTTTTATCATTGAGATCGCTTTTTCTTTCGGTACAGGTCCATGAAGGATAACATTATGCGGCTTGACCTTTTCAAGTCTTTTAAGTAAAACACCATCGCCGATGATATGGACTACAAGGTCTTTATCCTCAAAATGTTTAGCTGCTTTGACCAAGACCTCCAACTGATTCGCTTGACCTATTGCTCCTGCATAGGTAATATGTAATTTACCCGGTTCATATTTATATGCCTGTATAGATTGGCTTCGATGTGTATCTACCCCGTTCGATATCCAGATAATATTTTTTCTGGATATCCCAAACTTTTCTATATGCTCATAAGCATAGGGAAGATTTGTAATGATCTTATCTGCTTTTTTATATAAAAATCGTTCCAAAAGACCCAATGCGATTACAAACGGATGCCACTTTGAAATCCCCATATCAATAAGTGTTTGCGGCCAAATATCTCGGACTTCCATTATAAATGGTATCTGCAGCCTTTTCGAGACCTTATAGGCTGCATAAACAGCAAACAGGTGAACTGAAGACCCGATGATCACATCAGGTTTGTCATTGACATGATCGACTGCTTTTTGCACCTTGTACATATAGTCAAGCATATTAATGACCCTGCCGATACCATTGCCTTTATAGGGACGTGTTTTCAACCAGACAAAATCAACTCCATCTGTATTCTCTCGCAGAAAGAAGTCATCCTTATACTCTTTAAGTTCCGAATACGAAGAGTAATGAAAACTGGCAGCAAAGATAGTGACCTTATATCCCCTGGAGACTAATTCTTTGGCAAAGTCATAATGCCTTGTCCCGCCTGACATATCCGGAGTTAAAGCATGATGATTGAATATCCATATACGCTTCACCTTTAACCTAACCTCAGCAGTTCATTCACTATTCTTTCACTTGCTTTCCCCATTCCATACAAGTCGATTTCATAATCATCATTAAATGTATATGAATCATATGCTTCTATGATCTTCTTTTTGTCTGCACCTGCTAAAACGTTAAAATTATGTTCTACAAGCTCAATCCATTCTGTCTCATCCCGAAGCGTGATGCAGGGCTTTTTAAAGAAAAATGCTTCTTTTTGCAATCCTCCGCTGTCTGTTAAGATCATTGCACTGTCTTTGATCAGGGAGATCATTTCTAGATACCCTACAGGATCCATCACATTAACATTATCATTCAGTCGAAGCTTCTGATTATCTATTATCTTTTTTGTTCGAGGATGCAGAGGCAAAACGACTTTACAACTTTGAGCAATCTCATTCAGAGCATCTATGATAGCATTCAACCGGGAAAGATCGTCCGTGTTTTCTGCCCTGTGTATTGTTGCCAAGACAAAACGGTCAGCACAGACTGGTTCTTTCGAATCCAAGCTTGCATAATAAAGCGCGCCATCTTGCATCACATCACCGCTTTTGACAATATGACAATCAAAATGCTCATAGCCTTCACGATTTAAGTTGTGCATGGCTGTATCGGTCGGACAAAACAAGACGGTGCTGATCCGATCTGTCAAAATCCGGTTGATCTCTTCAGGCATCCTCATATTAAAAGAGCGTAAACCGGCTTCCACATGTGCGATTTTGATATGAAGCTTTGATGCAGCCAATGCGCCAGCCAAGGTCGAGTTTGTATCCCCATAGACAAGGACCCAGTCAGGTCTTTCTTTGATCAAGATCTTTTCTATCTTTTCAAGCATCTGGCCTGTCATCGCACCATGACCCATGCTGTTTATGTCAAGATAATAATGAGGTTTCGGGATCTTCATCTCTTCAAAAAATATCTCACTCATGTTTGCATCAAAGTGCTGTCCGGTATGTATGATGACCTCATGAATGTTGTGATGCTTAGAGATCTCACGGCTTACTGTCCCCGCTTTGATAAACTGCGGTCTGGCTCCAAGTATAGTTACTATTTTCATTTGATTAATTCAATCTCTTTTTTGAGTAAAGTCAGTGTGCTTTTACTCAAATCTATATAATAGCTTTTTAAGACATCTGCCTTTGTCTGATTGTAAAGTATATCTTCTAAATACTTTAATAAATCACTTTTTGAATCCATAATCTCTTCTTTTTTCATAAACCCAAGCATTGAACCCCTTTCAATCTTCGAGTAAGCCACTGTCTGTAACCCAACTATTTTAGCATCCAATAGAGAGGTTGAGAAATGGCTTATCACGATTCTAGTAGAGGGTAGTACTTCAATGATATCACCTTTATCGATGGTTCTTAATCCGGGGGCCAGTTCTATTTTGTACAGAGGATGTTGTTTGACTGCTATCTTATATTTTCCGGAAAGTTCTCTTAGGGTATCCAATACATCTGAGACTTCATCTTTGGTGACAAAGGCACCCCCTTGCATCATATACACAATGTCATAGACTTTACTTTTTCCCATATCGACTGAGCGAAGCAATAAAGTATGATAAATACTCCCTGAAACAATGAATTGATCACTTTTGGCATGTTGGCGTATGTACAAATCTTTAAAGTACTCTCCCCATACAAAACATTTAGAGAACCTAAAAAAAGAGGCTTCCTTACCCGGGATACCATGCATTATATTAAATAACTTTCCTCCTTCGCTTTCGACGAGATAGGTCAGATAACTCATATAAAAAGAATATTCCTGAAGTACAACAAGACTCTTCATTTTATTTTTATAGAAGAGCGAATAATATTGCATTACCCTCAGACTCAAAGCCCCTAGAAAGTCCATTCTTCTAAGATAGAACCGAGGGTTTTTAAATATCTCTTCATAAAATCGCATCGGTAGTACCGGGAGTACATATTTAGAAGCTTTGATGAGTTCACATGTCCCATCCTTTGTCAATTCATCCTTAATACTTTTATGCGGTTCGATATTGGAATGATCGATGAGATAGTTCTTCCTTTTTATAGGATTCTTTCTAAAGTACAAAAATGAGAAAAAAATTGAGAAAAGGAACAAGACAACAAAGATCATTGACAATAAAAACCTAGCAAACATCCCAGGCTTGATATGGCCCATTTTAATATGTTGTAAATACTGATAATAAGATCGTTTTAAATCAGAATCAATCATTACAGAAGCTCTCTTTTAATGTTTCCATACTGTTTGGATATTTACAATTCATATTTTTTATGAACTTTTCCTGCGAAGAAGGCAGAAATGGGCCTTTAAAAAGGTCTAAAAGCTTTTCTTTGGACTCGATCAGATCTATATGCAACTCTTCATAGTTTACAATTCTAAACTCTCCGGCATTATAGTTGATAAAAAAGGAGTTATTGATGATATGCTTTGCCTCAAGTGATATTGTTGAAAAAATTGAAAAACAGTAATCCGACTCTGCAATCAGACTAAAGATATCGTCACACGCATCTATTATCACTATCTTATTAAACTCGTTTAGAAGCTCTTTATAGACTTCTTTACTCTCTTTTGGGTGAATCTTGACCCTTATTACATACGATATTTCCAATTCATCAAGAGTATTCAAAATATCACTGATATATTGTCTATGTTCACTTAAAGGCACCCCGAACTGCGTAAAATAGATGATCTTTTTTTCTTTTTCTGAGTCTAGACTTTTATATTTGGCTAAAGCATCCCAGGACAAAAACCCGCCCTCAACAAGCTTTAAATCATCATTTGAAGTAAAGCTCTGAATGATTTTTTTATGATAGACACTTGGATAAAAATAATAGTCACAATATACATCATTGTGATGAATCGGGTCAATAAGCCAATTGTCATATTTTACGGTCTGTATATTCTTTTCTCTCAAGAAGTGTATCAGGCCCAAATGTTCAGGGCTTCTGTCATTTTCGATGAACAAGGTATTAAACCTTATATCTTCCATAGTATGATAGACCATTAAATAATCGACAAAACGGTGCATCAATACAAAGATATATCGTTTCTTAAGTTCTCGGCTCTTAAATAAAAGATATAAATCGTTAAAAAGGTCCCTGTATACATCAATCATCTTAACGTTGAAAGAGACGGCTTTTTCTATCTTGACGATAGGAATGTCGAGTTGATGGCTTATGTACTCTTCGATATTGGAATTCTCAAAAACTGCACAGTTGGGCCCTGCTCTCATCCCCGAGAGATATCTTTTTGTAAATGCTATGGATGCAAGTTTTAGTAAAAACCTTAGCATCTGTTTGATATACTCGTGCATCTTCACATTATCATTATGTGCCATATGTACCGAGTACATCATTTTAAGAGAAGTCAATCTCTCTCGTTCAGGAGCTTTCAGCGTGGCTAAAAAGTTATCATAAGATTTGAAGTTCTCTAAAATCATCTGATCTAAGCCCATAATATAAATCCACCTAACACTAATGCAAAACTGTAAAACATTAAGATCGGAGCTTTTGCATAATCCAGCGACAAGTTCTTTTGCGCAAAAGCATACATCAATACAGAGGTAATAAATCCGCTTAAGAACAAAGAACCAACCGCCCCCATCTCTGCATAGACAGGAATCAGCATCAACAGGCTGAAAAGTGTCAAGATTCCGCCGACACCATATACAAAAGAGATCAGTGAGGTTTTTTTCATGTACGTCAAATGCAGTTCCATCATCTGAGAAAACACCATGAAGCTATAAGCCAGCGCAATCATAAACGC
Organism: Sulfurimonadaceae bacterium; assembly: GCA_041553795.1. Classification (GTDB taxonomy): domain Bacteria; phylum Campylobacterota; class Campylobacteria; order Campylobacterales; family Sulfurimonadaceae. The sequence continues at coordinate 10,777 of JBFEIF010000022.1, read as the reverse complement.
TAATTTCAACCCGCCTAAGTATCTGATGTCTACAAACTGATACGCAATATAGATCACAGCATATGACAACAGTACCGCAATAATAAGGAATACAATGTTTTTTCCAAACTGCTCTATTATCTCACTCTTTAAATCTTTGGATAGCTTGTCATAGAATATTGGTTGATAACTCATAAAAAAAGCATTCCCAATATAGGACATCGACAAAGCCAAGGTAAACGCCAAGGTATAAACACCAAGGGATTCTTTCGAGATATAGCTCATTAAGATGATCTTATCCGATTGCGAAAAAAGCAGTAATGAGATCGCTCCCGGTACCAACGGTACCGAATATTTCAAGACTTTCACTACAACCTTCATATCAAATTCAGACCAGGAGACATATTGTCGTACAATCCTAAATGCAATCAAAGAGACAAATACAGCCGTCATCGTACCCGATAACAGCATCGCAAAAACATTATCTTTGAAATACAGCAAAAAGGCAAAGTTCAGACTTATTCCCAAAAGAGAATAAAGGATAGAAAGTTTTATATATTTCTTGGCAAATCCTTTACTCCTATAATACATCTGCAAGATCTGAAACATAAATACCACTGCAGATGTACTTACAGATAATATAAAGTACTTCAGATCAATATCATAATCTTTAATAAAAAGAAAATATATCAACAAAGAGGCAAGGAGATAAAAGATATTCAAAAATATCCCCAGATAAAAATAAGTACTGATGAGTTTTTTATGCTCTATCTCAATGGACAAACGGACATAAGCATAAAGATAATAAAAGGTGAATATAAAAGGCAAAAATGATGTTATTGAATTGATAAACCCCAAGGTCCCATACTCTTGAGGAAAGATAAGATGCGAGTATAGGGGTATTGATAGAAAAGAGACTCCTTTTACAAGCACTTCTCCCGAAGCATAGGTCAGAATCTTCTTAATCATTTTGAATCAGATATTGAATTTTTCCGGCAAGGTATTCAGAAGCCTTTTCGGTATAGTGATATCCGTCCCATATTGTAAACTCATCGTCAGCCGCATAATACATGTCTATGTAACGTACTTCCTCATGCTTTCGCGACAGCTCCTCCAAGATCTGATTATATTTCAATACTTCCTTATCGACCTTTTTACTTTTACGCAAGACTTTATATGGTTTTATAATACCGACGATAATGATTTTTTTGACCTTTTTCTCTAAAAGTTTGTGGATAATATTTTCACTGTAATATTGAAACTTTGTTTGCTCGACTTCTTTAAAATTAAAAAGATCTCCTAGTTTATAATACCAGCCTATTTTTTTTAAGACCGGGTCAACATAATTCTGTAGTCCGGAACACGCTAAGAACCGATTGACAAGGTTGGGATAGGGTCTGGGATAGACATCCACTATCCCATAGTTCAAGACAACGATATCAGGATCATACCCGTAAAGTAAAAAAGCATCCAGTCCGACATAAATATTTTTTGAACTTGTTCCTGTCCTGGCGTTTACCTCTACAGTTGAATCTGTCAATCTTCTTTTTAATTTAGAAGTATAAGTATCTTCATATCTTAGCTCTTCCCGTGGTGGAATGGATGAATCACCAATAATCAAAACTTTGTTCATCACTAAAAGCTCGTATGAATTTTATTTTGTAACACTGCATCAAGCGAAGCTATTTTGCTTTTGATATCCAATACGTCATCCGGCAACGGCTTGTGGAAAAAAGAGCATCCGGCACATTTCTCCAGGTTTTGAGAATAAAATTCCTTGCGGATCGCATTCAATTGCATAGAATGAAACACTTTATCAATACCTTCTTTAATGTTCCCCATATCCATTGAAGCAGAAAAATCATTACAGCATAATGCGATCTTTCCATCAAAGGCTATCGTTAATATGTTAAAGGGATATCCACAAACAAAGTCTTTATCTTGCCGTGTAAACTCAAAATATTCCTCTTCTATTTTCTCATTCTTTTTTGATACAAACTTGTTATCTTCATATACTGTTGCCTCTAGCATAAAATGCACTTGGATATCATCGATGAAATTTCCCCATAGTGCCATATACTTTTCAAGATCCGTATGTTTCGTCAATAATAGATTTGTTGACACCTTTGGCGCCTCTTCAATCTCTTTTCTTTTGGCATCAAAGAGAACAATATTGTTATATACATGGTCGAACTTTAAAGGAATACGGTATTTCTCATAACTCTCTTTATCCCACCCTTCTATAGAAAACTGCAGTATGTCAACTTTCAGCAATGCATCTAGATGTTTGTCAATTCGTGATGCGTTCGTAGAGACTGCAATATGGAAGCCTCCGGCCTTCAACAGATCGATAATCTCATCAAATTCGGGATGAAGCGTTGGTTCGGCAGTGGAATACAAGCGGATGTTTTTGACACCTTCTCTTTTAGCCTCTTGTAAAATAAATTTAAAAAGCTCCAAGTCCATATATCCTTTTGATCTTTCAGCAGGCATATACAATCGGGGACAAAAGGGACATGTCGCATTACAGGCTGCACAGATATCGATAATAATCTCTTTTGGTCTCAAAGGCTTTATCCATGACATGACACGAAGAGCGTTTCCATAGCCGATAGCTTTAGCGAATGTGTGTTTGAGTGTCACATCGGCTCCTTTTGTTTATAATCATCTCAGCGATATCAAAATCCAGGGGTTCATCAATATCAACAGAGTCTTCATTCGACATCACATAAGCAAACGAGTTTTCATCCGCTATAAAACTGTCTGTTCTTAAGAGTAGATCGCTTTTAACAATGTATATAGCTCCGTTAAGTCTATAGTAGACATCCAAGTCTTGGCTTCGTTTGTTTTGGAGTTCCTTAGGCAAAAAAGAGTCCATACACATGCTCTCAGGCAAGGTGTTTGACCATAGCGGAGAGTGTTCCGATTTACACACAGATGTAACTGATCCAGCTTTTTTATCTATAAAAAGTCGGATTGCTTCATCAATATGAGCCGACGTTCTTAATGGAGAAGTCGGCTGCAATAAAATAATATAATCAAAAAAGAGACCTTTCTGCGCATATTCATCTAAAACATGTCGTACAACATCTACCGTCTTGGATTCATCTAATGCAAGTTCTTCAGGTCTTAAATTCGGTGTCTTTATACCAAGATCTTCAGCTATCTTCTGAATATCGGCATCATCCGTTGAAACATATATCTCGTCTATCAACAGTGAACCTTTTGCACTGTTTAAAGTCCATTCAATAAGAGGCTTACCTGCTAGCAGGCGCTTATTCTTATGCGGTATTCTTTTACTGCCTGCACGTGCCGGGACAATCGCTAAGCACTGTCTTTGATGCATTGTTATTTTTCTTTCCATATAGGATGGCTAAGCTGCCAAAGACCATTTTCTTTATGCCATAAATGAGGCGTCCTAAACTCTTCAATGACATCATGATATTTCTGTTCTGTGATATTCATATACTCACAGCAGTCACTGATATATTGCCGTGGAAACTCTTGGTCAAACCGCTTGATCAAAGAGATCCCCTCTTCTCTCGTAATGTCTCCATTGCGGACTTCTTGAGCAGAATCATAGGTTGCCCTTCCGACACCGAACTTTGTCAGTGTCGTATGATAGTGCAGCCAATCTATCTTGTCATCTAAAGAACTGTATTTGCTGAAACTGCCTTCTGTACGATGGTCATTTGGCATAAAATCAGAATTTTCAACTGAATAGTAATAAGTCTCTTGTGGATGCCATCGCATATAATATCCAAGATAGTGTACCTCAGTTCCGACTTTTTCAAGAGCATAAGGATCTGTTGGGAAATAAGCTTCCAGGTCAGCCAGAGAATATCCATATTCCTTTATAAGGTCTTCCGCAGATATACCGGCCAGATACAGATCTTTAATGCTATTTTTTGCACTGTAATATTTGGGATCGCGGGTAGGCTTTTCATTATCCTCGATCGCATTCCCGTATTCGGCTTCATTCTCACCAAAGATCACCAGAGGAATATCTAATAGTACTGACATCTTTGGAGCCAGGTTCTTTTGTCCAAGTATAAAAGGCTGAAAAGGATGACAGAGGTTTTCAAAAGCCATCTTGGTCAAAAACCTGTGGAGCTTTTTATTTTGATGATAGGTATAATTTGCAAATCCTGCATTTAGCCAGGCATCAAAGTTCCTTCTTCCGATATCTGTATATATTGCCGGCGGCCACGTGACTAAGATTGGGTTCATACCATATTTGTATTTTAGGACATGGGCGGCTTGAACACTGTCTTTGCCACCACTTCCCGGTATGACAACGTCATACCGGCCATCATCTCTTCGGAATCTATTGCAGAGCTCTTCCAGCTCTTTTTCACGTTCTTTCCAGTTTATCAGTTTTTTCTTTTCTGCAAATTTACAGGCATCGCAAACACCGTCATCATTGAAACTGATTGCGCGTTTTTTTGCATCCGGCCTATTTTTAAACTCGACTGTCGATGATGGGCGCTGATTGGTCATGGTACATTTTTTACAAAAACGGACTTCTAACGGTAATCCATATCTTCCAAATTCTTCTTTCATCATCAGCCTCCTTATATATTCACAAAATTTCTAAACAACTCTAGACCTGCTTGTCGGCTTTTCTCCGGATGGAACTGAACACCGAAAAGCATCTCTTTCTCAACCCCTGAGACAAAAGTATGTCCGGCATATGTCGTCAGACTGAGTATGTTCATATAATTGACCATCTCGTATGAGTGCATAAAATAAAACTCTTCATCTTCTATCCCTCTAAGCAAGACGGAGTCTTTTTGAGGCTGTATAGTGTTGAAACGCATATGCGGTATCTGCGCATGACATTGCATTGCTTTTACCTCAGCTTGAACAAGGCCAAGGCCTTCTGTCTCTTGCCCTTCAAAACCTACGGACGACAAGATCTGCATACCCAAACAGATTCCTAAGGTCGGCTTTGAACTGACCTCATCACGCAAAGCCTTCAATAAATCATTTTTATTGATCTCAGACATAACGTCAGAAAAGTTTCCGACACCGGGAAGGATCAGTTTATCCGCATTATTGAACTCTTCTTTCCTTGTGATGACACTGACATCTGCACCAATATGCTCCAGCGCTTTTTGAATATTATAAAGATTTCCGGCTTTACCGTAAGACACTAGCCCTATTCTATTCATTTTGACACCTCGATACCGTTCTCACGTAAATATTTTTTGACATCCTGAATAGTGACTTGATCATAATGAAGCATGCTGGCTATGGCTATCCCGTTGGGCTTGCACTCTTGCGCAAGCTCTAAGATATCAGACATTGTCCCGGCTCCGCTTGCAGCGACAACCGGGATATTGATACTATTGCAAACTTTAGAGACGAGCTCTTTATCAAAACCCCGTTTTCTTCCATCTTTGTCTATAGACTGCAACAATATCTCTCCTGCACCTCGAGACTCTACTTCCTTCACCCATTCCAAGACATCTCTTCCGCTTTGAATACGTCCGCAGTCACTGAAGCACTCCCAGGATGTCGATACAGACTTTGCCTCAACATTTATTACAATAGCCTGCGAGCCAAAAATTTTTGCCGCCTCATCTATGATCCCGGGATTCTCCTGCAATGCATAGGTATTGATTGCGACTTTGTCTGCCCCTAGATGGATAAGACGTGATATGTCATCTATCGAACGTACACCCCCGCCGACTGCAAATGGTATATAAAGATTTTCAGCACACTCTTTAATGTGAGGATACAGGATCTCTCTTTGATACAGACTCGCTACGATATCAATATAAAAGATCTCATCTGCACCTTGCTGATAATATTTCTCGGCATGTTCAGCAGGATTTCCCATCTTACGCAAACCTTCAAAATGAACCGGTTTGACCAGATAAGGAGGCTTAACATCAAGCTTTGCAATAACGCGAATGGACATCATCTTTCCCTTGTATAATAATTAAGTTTCATCAACAAATATCTTATGTGTTGTTAGTTCTGTATTGACAAGAGCATCGATGATAATATCCGTTGCTTTCCCATCTCCATAAGGATTTTTTACCGTTTTACATGTTTCTTGAAAACTACTTTCCAGCGCCTTCTCAAGAGCATCAGAGAGAGAGCCGAGGGTACAGTCTATTACATTCTCAGCTCTCAATCTGCCTTTTTGTCTATCTCCGATATTGACTACAGCCGTACCGACCGACGCAGCTTCAATAATTCCGCTTGAAGAGTTTCCTATCAATACTTTCGTATACTTAAGCAATGAAAGATAATGTTGCATACTCAGATTTTTCACAACACTGAAGCGTGAGGTATCTTCACTGACGAACTTTTCAACTTCCTTGTTGATAGTCTGACCACCATGATCCGCATTTGCATAGACGAATATCGCGGCCATGTTTTTTTGCTTCAGTGTTTCCAGTAAAAGAGTAATATCCTCATAAACACTTGTCTTGGCATAGGTTTCCGGATGATAGATGACCAGACAATATTCTGAAGGTATACTCCAGTCCAAGACTTCTGATAATTCTGCCAATGATGAGAAAGAAGTCCTCATAATATTATCTACTCCGGGTGCTCCAGAACATATAACACGTGAAGCATCTTCTCCCATCTGTATAACGCGCTGACGATATTCCTGCGTTGCTGTAAAATGTAAGAAGGAGAGTTTGGTCAAGGCATGCCGAAGCTGTTCATCGATCGCACCTTCCGTTCGTTCTCCTCCGTGGACATGCACTATCGGTATCCTAAGGAGCACGGCCGTTGTTGCAGCCGCAAAGGTCTCATATCTGTCCCCTAGTAGAAATACTGCATCAGGAGAAAGACGATACAGTGCATCCGATAATAAGACCATAGCAAGACCAGAGGATTTTGCCATTGCTGTTTCGCTGTCACTGACGATAAGGTTTTCTATTTTCTGATCGATCGTAAAACCATCCGCTTCAATTTGCTTATAAGTCTCACCAAAGTTCAATGACATATGCATTGTTGTAGCTATCAACTGCAGTTCAAGCTCTGAGGATTTTTGTATAGCTTCCATGATCGGCTTTAATAGACTGTATTCAGCACGTGTTCCCGTAATAACACATATTTTTTTCATATCAATTGATCTTTTTCGTAGTGCTTCTTGGCCTTAGTACCTATGATCTCATCCCATTGCATTGGGCTGATCCCATTTCCCGGACGCTTTACTCCGATATTCTCTTGCGTCAATACATCTCCTTTGGTGATCTCTTTTAATGCGACGATACTTTTGCGGGCAACTGGGATATTTGGCAGTTCGCTCGGAGACGGTTTTTTTTCACTTGAACCCATTGCTATCTCAATGTTACGAACTGCCTTGACCATCGCGTTCAGCTCTGAAGGTTCGAGTGATGCTTTATGGTCAGGACCTTCCATCGACTTGTCTAATGTAAAATGCTTCTCAATTATATTTGCACCCATAGCTGCAGCAGCAATATCGACTTCAATACCAAGGGTATGATCAGAATAACCGACCTTAACACCAAATCTGTCTGCAATAGTCTGCATTGATCTTAAATTCACATCCTCCATTGGTGTCGGATACATCGTATTGGCATGTAAGACCGTAATGTCTTCAAGGAGTGTCCCTGCACTTATCAGGACATTCAAAGCCTCTTCTATATCAGTCAGATCACTCATACCTGTTGAAAGGACAATCTTTTTGCCCAAAGAACCAATATGCCGTAAATAAGGCAGGTTTGTGATCTCTCCGCTTGGGATCTTAAAGATCTCTAAGCCCAACGAATCAAGCATATCAATACTGGCATGGTCAAATGGCGTGGAGAGGAATAATATTCCTTTCTCTTTACAATACGAAATAAGCTCTCTGTGTGTGTCTATGTCGAGTTCTAATTTTTTCAGCATTTCAAATTGTGACTCAGCACTACTACCACTTTTGTTCTGGTAGGCAGCTTTTGGTGCACTTTTGCTGACGAGCTGTTCTGTTTTAAAGGTTTGGAATTTAACTGCATCAGCACCGGCATCAACAGCAACATCTATAAGCTTTTTAGCTGTCTCGATATTGCCATTATGGTTGACCCCTGCTTCTGCAATTATAAATACATTTCCCATACTGCTCTTTACCCTAGTGACTGGCATCATCAATAGAAATAGATCTGTTTCTTATCACCAAGTGCATTTCTAATCTTTTATCTATTTTATCATAAAATTCTATATAACTTTCCTCTGCCCTCTTCTTATTTTCAGACTTCACCAAAGACCCTCATAATATAGACGATCTCATCTTCATTCAAGTCCGGATTCATCGGAAGGCTCATGATCTCGTTGGAGATCTTTTCGGCTATCGGAAAATCCCCTGACTTATAGCCTAAATATGCAAAACACTCTTGAAGGTGAAGAGGCTTTGGATAATGTACGGCTGTTGGTATGCCCTTAGCCTTTAGTCCGGCCTGGATTTCGTCTCTCTTATTCACACGCAAGGAGAACTGGGCCCAAGCGGATCTTCTCTCTTCTCTTAGGGCCGGGACGTCAAAGCTCTGTGCATAAGTCTTTGCGACTTTCTCACGCTGCAGCAAGTCCGCTTCATAATGTCTCAGCTTGACCCGAAGTACAGCCGCCTGCATCGTATCCATACGGCCGCCTATACCGATATATTTGTGGTGATAGCGTTTTGTCTGTCCGTGGACACGAAGACTTCTCATTTTCTCGGCCAAAAGATCATCATCCGTAAAGACTGCGCCTCCGTCTCCGAAACAGCCTAGGGGCTTGGCAGGAAAGAAACTGGTACAGCCTATGTCGCTCAGATTGCATGACTTTCTGCCTTTGTACTCTGCGCCGAAACTTTGGGCCGCATCTTCAATGACCTTAAGTCCATATCGTTTGGCCATTGCATTGATTGTATCCATGTCTGCTGTCTGGCCATAAAGACTTACCGGTATGATCGCCTTTGTCTTTGATGTTATCTTTGCTTCTATCTTTGCAGCATCAATGTTATACGTATCTTCTTCAATATCGACAAAGACCGGAATGGCTCCCAAAAAGGCTATCGTCTCAGCCGTAGCAATAAAGGTAAAGGGGGTCGTAATGATCTCATCTCCGGGCTGAATATCGATTGCCATCATAGCCAGAAGCAATGCATCCGTCCCACTCGAACAGGTAATGGCATGCTTTGCTCCAATATAAGCCTCAAGTTCTTCTTCCAAGGCTTTTACATCTTCACCCATGATAAAAGAAGAAGTGTCGATGACATGCTGCATCGCCTTATCTATCTCATCCTTGTAGCGGAGGTACTGACGGTTCAGATTGGCAAAATCGATATTCACAGCAGTTCCAATCTGTCATCAGCAAGTCGGTATTTTTGCCCGTCATACTCATCCACGGCTATTCCATCCATAAACTCTAGGGTGTTTCCGGATCTGCCTACCCAGCCTATCTGCTTTGCAGGTACTCCGACCATCAGTGCATAAGGCTTGACGTCTTTGTTCACGACGGCACCCGAGCCGATCAAGGCATATTCTCCGATCTCGATCCCGCAGACGATCGTAGCGTTCGCACCGACGGAGCATCCTTTTTTCAGGAGTGTCTTTTTAAACTCTTCTTTTCTGACAATAAAAGCACGTGGATTGATCACATTCGTAAAGACCATTGATGGACCTAAAAAGACATCATCCTCGATTTCCACACCCTCGTAAATAGAGGTATTGTTCTGAACCTTAACACCGTTTCCTACCTTGACATTGGGACCGACTACGCAGTTCTGTCCGAACGAACAGTTCTTTCCGATCACTGATCCGCTAAGGATGTGCGAAAAATGCCATACCTTTGTCTTATTGCCTATCACAGCACCTTCGTCAACATAAGAACTCTCATGTATAAAAAAGTCATTTTGGGGAACATCTTTTGGTTTCGCCGAAGTCATGAGACTCTCTTTGCGTTTTTTCCATGCGTCTTTGCTTAGATATTTTCCGTCTTCCATCTGGTTGGATCGCCTTGATATAAAATAAATAAAGTTTATGTCGCTAACTTGATATTAAAAAGTCTAATATATTTTCTATTATAGAGCTGAAAGAATTAATATGGAGTAAAAAGTAGAACTTTCTAATCGATTTGAGGTGTTTTAGAGAAGTTTAACTGCAACCGGTCTCTCAGAAGAGAGATCAGTCTGAGAGATGTTATAGAGCTGCTTTTGCTGCTGCTACAACTGCAGAGAATGCTGTAGCATCGTTCATTGCCATATCAGCAAGGATTTTACGGTCAAGCTCGATACCAGCTTTTTTCAATCCATTGATGAATACAGAATATGAAAGATCATTCAAACGGCAAGCCGCATTGATACGGATGATCCATAGCTTACGGAACTCACGCTTGTTTTGCTTACGGTCACGGTATGAATAGTACATACTACGTTCAAGTTGCTCTTTCGCTTTACGGAAGTGTTTTCTACGTCCGCTAAAAAAACCTTTAGCAGCTTTTAGTACTTTTTTGTGTCTTCTGCGTCTTACGACACCTGTTTTTACTCTTGGCATTTTTTTCCTTTTCTTTACCCAAACGTACTTTTAAACGGCAGGGGTGCCGATTTTCTCGGACTTGCCCGCATTATTGCGGAGAATTTGTTTAGTCAAACAGAACAGTTTGTTCTAGTTGATCATTGCTTTGATGTTTTTTGCGTCTACTTTCGCAACAACTTTAGGGCTGTTTTGATTACGACGTGTACCAGCATCTTGTTTAGTAAGGATGTGGCTTCTAAACGCTGTTCCGCGCTTAACTTGACCATTTTTCTTAACTTTAAAACGCTTTACAGCGCCTTTTACAGATTTCATTTTTG
>JBFEIF010000021.1:0-26880 GCA_041553795.1 Sulfurimonadaceae bacterium | reverse complement strand
GACGATACCGTCGATCTCGATCACGTCCACACCAAACTGTACAAGGTACTCTTTTAAAAGCTTTGAGTACAGGACCGTATAATAATCTTCTGCCCAGACGGCGACACGCGATCCCTTTACAAACTCAAATGCCGCTTCATTCTGTGTATGATGCTTGATAGTAAAACTGAAACGTGACCCTTTTCCGACTTCTGTCGCGACTTTCAGCTTTGATCCCATCAGCTCAGTCAGTTTGTAACAGACTGACAGACCGACACCCAGTCCGTCTTTACCCTTGCTTTGGTTCTCTTTGGCAGAAGCAAAAGGCCGAATTATCGTCGAGAGCCTGTTATGGTCGATCCCAACACCCGTATCGGAAACGGAATATTCAATAAAGACTTCTTCTTTGTCTCCGCTGTCGTTCGCCCGTATCTCGACGTATACCTGCCCTTTTTCAGCAGTGTATTTGATCGCGTTCTTAATCAGATTGCTCAAGACCTTCTTGATCTTGTCTCCATCCGCTATGACCTGTATAGGAAGCAGAGGGTCGATAAAGAAAAGAAGCTGGATGTTCTTTTCGTGTGCTTCCTCAGAGAACTCCAGGGAGAAGCTCTCCATTATCTCGATGATGCGGACAGAACGCTCATTTACTCCGATCTGTCCGCTTTCGATCTGTGCCAGTTCAAGGAGGTTCTCGACATTGTACATCATGTTCTGTGCCGAACGTGAGATCAGATTGATATACTCTTTTTGGATGCGGTTGGTATCGGTACGGTCAAGCAGGTCCACAAATCCGATGATCCCGTTCATCGGAGTCCTGAACTCGTGTGACATCGATGTCAGGAACTTCTGCTTGAACTCTTCAAAATAGGTCTGGGCAAGCTGTGCTTTTTGTAAAGCGGAGATATCATCGAACTGTGCGATATAGAGCGTCTTTCCTTCAGCAAGTATCTCTTTGACCTTTATCTCAAAAAAACGCGGCTGGCCATTCACATCAAGCATCTTCACTTGATGCTCTATCTGTGGAGAACGCAGGACTTTAAAGATCCAGGAAAACGGTTCCCCCTGAGAAAGGGTCTGTTCACTTTCGATGAAAAGCTCACCGATGTCCGTATGTTGGGCACTAAAGTCTTCTAATGATTCAAAAGGCAGATAATGACAGAAAGCTTTATTCGTACCGATGACACCGCTCTTCTTGTCCAACACTACGACAATAGCATTTTCAAGGTCCAGTATCTCTTCTGTAAAGCCGGTGACACTTTGTGGAAGATGTTCTTTTAATCCATACATAAAGCTCTCTTTTTTATCAGGCCTAAAGTATCGCTAGAGGCCTAAACGTAGATGTTTTTGTAATACGTATTCCAGTTTCTCACGGGTCAAAGGCTTGGAAAGATAGTCGTCCAGCCCTTCTTCAAGGATATGCTCTCTGTCGCCTTCCATTGCCAAGGCTGTCAGAGCCACAATAGGCATGATCTTCGTGTTGGCAGGATTGCGCTGTTGTTTGATCTCCTGCGTAGCAAGTATACCGTCTTTGATCGGCATATCAATATCCATGAAGACAATGTCATATTCGTTTGACATGCACAGATTGACTGCTTCTTCCCCATCGCCCGCCGTCGTGACATGAAGATTATACTCTTGCAGCAATATTTTGATCAGACGCTGATTGATAAGGTTGTCTTCAACGACAAGTGCTTTGATCGCATTTTGACGTGTTCTCGGTTCTTGCAAGGCAGGCGATGACTTCGGCAGACGAAGGATCTTAGCCAGATGATTGGCGATCTTGGTCGGCAGCATCGGTTTGACAAAGGTATGGTCGACGATATGTGCGATCTTGTTCTGCACCTGTTCACCCGGATTGATGACCAGTATCGTCTTGCCGCGTTTTTTGAAAGTCGAAAGCTTCAGCATCCAGCCCGGTTTTTCCTGAGAAGCGACCAGATAAACCAGGTCTGCATCCTCATAGATCTTTTCATCTATCTCATTGACCTTGACGACATTCATAGAAAAAGAGCGCAGATACATCGTCAGCTGATTAGCATCTTCGACCTTGCTTTCATCCAGTAAGACGACCTTGGCTGTACGGTTCTGTACTACCTGAAAAGCCTGTGCTTCAGAACAGGAAAAGGATAAAGAGAAGGTAAAGGCCGAGCCCTTTTCAAGTTCAGACTGCATCTTCAGATCTCCGCCCATCATCTTGATAAGACCGTGAGAAAGGCTCAGTCCGACACCCAGACGGTTATCCGCCTGATCACCTGCCACAAAAGGCTGTGTGATCAGAGCCAGATGTTCTTTAAGGATACCCTTGCCCGTATCTTTGACACCAAAACCGATGATACAGGTACCGTCATTGTTCTTCTGCACAAGCTTGACTTCGACCATAACCTTGCCGCCGCGCTTGGTAAACTTCAATGCATTATTGATAAGGTTGTTGAGTATCTGTTTGAGTTTACGGAGATCCCCTGTCATGTACTGAGGAAGTTTAGGGTCGATGTAGAAATAGGTATTAATACCTTTGTTTCTGCCTTCAACGGCATGAAGCTTGGCGAGTTCTTCCATCTCTGCGATCGGATTGAACTCCGCTTCGTTTAACTTCAGGCGTCCGCCCTGCATCTGTGCAAGGTCTAATAGACTCTCGATATTCGCCATCAGGTTTCGTGCTGATATATTGATCATCTGAAGGTATTCGCTTTGCTGATGATCGGCATTGTTCTTTTCCATCAGTTCGATGAAACCCAAGATACCGTTCATTGGCGTTCTAAACTCATGCCCGATGTTAGAGAGGAACTTGCTTTTTAGACGTTCGACTTCCTGGGTCTTCAAGCGTGCTTCTTCCAGCTCAGAGATGTCTTCGAGCTCCAAGACATAAAGGTCTTTTCCGCCCTGACGGATCTTACGAGCTTTCACACGGCAGGGAATATCTTTCTCGTCTTTGTCTTTGAGTACGACACGGTAACCCGCTTCCTTATGGATACGGATATAGTCCAGCCATGATTTGTCATACTCGGTAAAGACTTCTTCGGACTCCTCTATAAAAAGTTCGCGGATACTCTCATGCTTTTTGCGAAAATCTGAGATATTGCTAAAATCAAACCGGTTAAAGAAGGCTTTGTTCGCCCCTATCCATCCTTCCTCTTTTGTAAAGAACAGAATTGTATTCGTCTCAAGGTCCAGGATCTCATAAAATAGTTCTTTGGATACATAACCATCTTTTTCCATTGATGCTGTAATCGATGCCGTTGGGCCTTGACTTTTCATTTTAGAGCTAAACCATGAAAAAAGTGACGCCATATAAATTCCTTCGGGGATTGAGTTTAAAAAAATATTCTATAAAGTCGATCATTATCGTATATTATAATTAAAATGGAGTTGAAACGACTCCATTTTTTTAATAATAGGCTAAGTTTATAAATTAAGAGTAACTCAGATACTCTTCGTTACAATGCGCCTATGAAAAAAGCGACTAAAACAGAGATAGAACGTATCAAAGAAGAGTTTGTAAAGCGCTATGACGAGGCAGTGACCGAACTGCACTACAGCAATGCTTTTGAACTGGTTATAGCAGTTGCCCTCTCGGCCCAATGCACCGACAAACGTGTCAATATGATCACACCAGCGCTGTTCAAGAAGTATCCCGATCCGGTTAGTCTTGGAAATGCTGATCTGGATGAACTGAGAGCCTTGCTTAACACCTGTTCATTCTTCAACAACAAGGCCATCAACCTTATCAAGATGGCCCAAAGGATTGTGGAGGTCTATGGCGGCGAAGTCCCTCTGGACGAGAAAGAACTGGTCACCTTGGCAGGTGTCGGACAGAAGACAGCACATGTCGTCCTGATCGAGTTTACCCAGGCAAACCTGATGGCAGTCGACACCCATGTCTTCAGAGTCTCTCACCGTTTGGGATTGAGCGATGCAAAGACAGCACTTAAGACAGAAGAAGAACTGGCAAAGAAGTTTAAGACCAACCTGCATCAATTGCATCAGGGTATGGTCCTGTTTGGACGCTACATCTGTACCGCTCAAAGACCAAAATGCGATACGGAATGTTTCATGCAGGAGTTTTGCAAAACCACAAAGTCATTTAAGCCTGCTTAAATACCATTGGTTCTTTTAAAGAGATATCCCTTCTAGGCCACCGCGGCTAGTTTTAGAACCGTGAAAACGTAGTTAGATATATTTTTCCATCTTTGCCAAAAGTGCTCTGCTTCGTTTTTCATTTCCTATCTTTCCGACACGCACACCCAAGGTCGCCAGCCCTGAATCGTTGTAGTAGATATGTACCTTGACAGCTGTCTCGTCTTGAAAAAGTGCTTCAATATCAGCATCTTTTCTTGTATTCTTAACCGATACTACAGGCATCTTCTCTTCTTGAAAAGTATAGAGCGCGACTTCATACAGATGGTAGATGGAGACCGGGTAAGATGCTTTGATCTCTCCGGAAAGATAATAGGTACCGCCTATAGCAGAGGCAGCCCCTACTCCGATAACCGTACAACCGCTCATAACTATTGATGCGACTAGAACTGACATTAGACTTCTAACCTTCATATATTTCCTCTCACATGCTCAGGATGCGGCTTCGCCTGAAACTTTTTTACTTCGTAAAAACCGCCACGGCTAGTTTTCAACTGCACTCCTTGACGATCTCGCATAGGGCAGAAAAGACTCTCTCTACCGAAGCGATCTCAACTGATTCCCGCGATGAATGCGGATCATGGATATTCGGTCCTATGGAAGCGATGTCCAAATGCGGGGCATATTGCTTGAGGATGGCACATTCCAGACCCGCGTGGATCGCCATAAAATCAACTTTCTCGAAATGGCCCTGGCAAATAGACTGCACCTTTTTTGAAAATGTATTGACTTCCGGTTTCCATGCCGGATACATCCCTTCTGTCTTAGCCGTAAAATCGAATGCCTTGAAAAAACAGATCGTCTCATCGACCAGGACCAACAGCTCTTCGCTGTCCATCGAACGTGCGCTCAGAGTGACTTTCACCTCTTTTTCATTGGTCTCAAGCAGCGCCAGATTAATACTGTTTTGGACGATGTTCAGTTCACTGTTCATGGATCGAACCCCTTGAGCAAAAGCATGGATCATCTCGGTTATCTTATGTCCCTGATGGATCATCTCCAGATGTGTCTGCTCAAGCCTGTTTATCTGGATATTCTCTACTTTTGAGTCCAGTATCACTCCGGCAGGGACTGAGATCACGGCTCTTGCTCTTTTTGAGATCGAGTTTCGGCGTTCTCCGCCTTCGATCTCTATCAGGTAATGCGGGATATGGACTAAGAAAGCCGCCAGCCTTTTCAATGCAGAAGGAATGTCTTTGTGGATATCCACACCCGAATGCCCTCCCGGAAGACCGTCAACGATGACCTCATAAGAGGTGACTTCTTCACTGATCCCGGCCCGGTGTACTGCTTTTGAAGCGATGACATCCGCACCTCCCGCACAGCCGATATAGACATAGCCTTCTTCTTCCGTATCCAGATTGAGCATCAGAGTCTCTTTGATAGGAAGCTCTATGCCCTGGGCACCGACCAGACCGACTTCTTCATCTGCTGTAAAGAGACAGGAGACAGGCTTCTTGTCTGACATCAATGCCAGCATCATCGCCATACCGATCCCGTTGTCTGCCCCCAAAGAGCTCTCTTTTGCCTTAAGATATCCCTCTTCTTCATAGAGGTCCAGTTCGGGCGCCCTGCCGATACAGACCATATCGTAATGCGCCTGCAAGATAAGCTTGGCATCCGGATGGGAACAGAGAATATTCCCGACCTTGTCTGTCTTGACTTCATATCCTTTGGATCGGCCTTCTTGAATAATATACTCTTTAAGTGCGTCGGCATCATTCGAACAGTGCGGTAGTGTGCATATTTTTTTGAAAATATCAATCACTGTCATTATCGGTCTCCATTGGTATATTTTTTGCTAGTTTCAGGACAAGGAAATCATCATGTACAAGAATATCATATTTTTAATCATTAGCATTACACTTTTCAGCGGTTGTATGAACAAACGCGGTATTTCTGCCAGCTATTACAACGATTGCAGGGAATATTACGACGCACGGGGTTACTATCACAAAAGCTGTGATGAGAACTTGGTAGAGTTTTCCGATGTCAAAGAAGGCGTAGCAAAAGCTTATGATGCCACTGTCGATTTCGTCACTTTTTCAGAATAGGTCGAGAAAGAACCCGAACACAAAGTCGTCTGGTAGCCTTCTATTAGACAAGGGCTTACTCTCTGACTTATTTTTTTGCGATAAACGTCTCGAAGTTCACCCATTTGAAGATACTGTCGCAATATTCAAAACCCGCGTCTTTCAGCATCTTGACATTCTCCTCTTCAGTATAGGGTATCAAGACGTTCTCCAGTGCTTCACGTTTTTGCACTATTTCATATTCACTGTAGCCTTGGGCTTTTTTATAATCATAATAAGTGTCTATCATCTGCTTGTTCAGCAGTGTGTCTTTGGAGATTATCTTTTCGCTGAAAATAAATAGTCCGCCAGGCTTCAAGGCCTTGTAGATCTTTTTGACAAAGTCTGCTCTGACCGGAGGCCTCACAAACTGCAGGGTATAGTTGCTGCAGATCACGGCCGCTTCTTGATAATCATAATTCAGTATATCCCCGTAATCAAGTTCGATCTTGGAATTGAAGGCATGCAGCTTTTTTGAAGCCTGCTCCAGCATAGCCTTGGAGTTATCAATACCGATAAGATGGATATCATGTTTTGATTTTCGTTCTATTTCCAAAAGCAGCGAAGCCGTTGAACAGCCAAGGTCATAGACACGTTCGCCTTCATTGATATTGATGCTGGCAAAATGTGCCGTCAATTTCATCGCCTCGTCATAAAAAGGGACAGAACGTGAGAGCATATCGTCAAAGACGACTGCCACTTCTTCATCAAATTCAAACTGTTTCTTGATCGGTTTATCAAATACTTTATCGGTTTTCATCATAAATTCTTTCTGTATGCTTTGCGAAATTATACTAAAAAAAAGTGTTCCCGTACGCAAGCGTATGAAATTGACATATATCAATGCATAGGAGAAAAAGTTTTACTATACTTGCTTAAAAGGAGAACCTATGAACTACCCTGCCTTCTTTGACATCATCCCTTCTATTAGACTGCATGACCCCTTGGCTGCTCTCTTAGGTACTTTCGAGAATGGAGAGCTCACTCTCTCCTATCTTGACATCGTCAAAGGCTCAGGACACAGCTGCCCGACAGTGGCGGGTGCTTATCTTATGTGCTATCATGCACTTCGCACACTTTATCCGCAAGGCTCAGCTGTTCGAGGCGGTATCTCCGTGCAGTTTGCCCATGGTTTGGAAGAAGGAACGACCGGGGTCGTCTCCAATGTCATCTCCTATATCACAGGAGCGACAGACAAAAGTGGTTTCAAAGGACTGGGCGGAAAATTCATCCGCCACTCACTGATGGGCTTTGACAAGAAGGTGCCTTCTGTACGTTTTACTCGCATAGACACGCAAGAAAGCATAGACCTCTTTTATGAACCGAACATCATAGAAATAGATCCTACACAGATGATTTTGATGCAAAAGATAATTCAGTGTAAGGCTGGGACTGAGGAGAAAAAAGAGTTTGGACGACTTTGGCAGAAGCGGGTCAAGTCTATCATGACAGATAATTTTGACAATCCCAGGCTCATCCGCGTAGAACGCGTATAGCCTTGATTTTCCCCTTTACCTCAACCTTGCCTGTCAAACCACCACATCATCGCGTACATGATACCGGGTGTCTTGCTTTTGCTTTCATCCAGAATAAAGGCTTTAGCTTCGTTAACATCTAGGTAGACGACTTCTATATCTTCAACGTGGATCCCTCCTCCGTCATGCTCTTTCATAGTATCATCCACTTCACAATAAAATAGGGTCTGTTTTGCCCCGGCAAAGCCTACTGCAGTGTAAAAAGAGCTTATTCGCTCTATCTTTTCAAGAGGAACATCATAGCCGCACTCTTCATCGATCTCTTCTCTTGCGATCTGAGCCAAAGAAGTCTCTTTGTCTACGATACCTGCACACAGTTCATAGGTAAAGCCGTCTTTGTTATGAAGGTAGACAGGAGGACGGAACTGCTTGACAAGGACAAAGGCATTTTTCTCCTTGTTATAGATCAATACAGAGACACTGTCATGGACATGCACCATATCCCAGACTTTTTCTACACCCTTTTGGGTATAGCGCATCCTTTGCGTTTTTACAAACGAAGAGTCTTCACATTTTTCTAAGCGGATCTCTTTGATCATAGGATAATGCTCGCAAGGCCCAGAAAACTAAAGAAACCCAGTACATCTGTCACCGTTGTCAGCAAGACGGTCGAACCTACTGCCGGATCGACATCAATCCGCTTTAAGAACAAAGGTATCAAGGCGCCAAAGACACCTGCCATAAGAAGGTTAAAGATCATTGCCAAGGCTATGACCAGACCAAGTAGCTTGATATGGAACCAGAAATAAGCGACAAAACCTATGACAACGGCAAACAGAAGACCGTTTAAAAGTGCGACCAGGAACTCTTTGGCAATGGCTGCTTTTGCATTTTCCGCATCAATATCGCCCAGGGCCATCTGTCTAACCATGACGGTCAAGGTCTGTGTCCCGGCATTGCCGCCCATAGAAGCTACGATAGGCATCAAGACAGCCAAAGGGATGAAGGCAGCCAATGTCTCATCAAAGAAGCCGATGACAACAGAAGCAAGGACAGCCGTGATCAAATTTATCCCAAGCCATGAAGCACGGTTTTTAAAGACTCCGACAAGCTTTTCTTCCTGCTCGGCTTCGTCATTGACCCCGGCCAGTCTATAGATCTGCTCCGTTGCTTTTTCTTCCATGACATCATAGATATCATCCGATGTGATCCTGCCTACAAGCTTACCCTGCCAGTCCAGAACAGGCAAAACAGCAAGGTCGTACTGCTCAAACATCTTGGCAACATCGGCTATCTCTTCCGTCGCTTCGACTGAAAGAAAATGGTACTCGTCTTCAGCAAGAATATCTTTGAACTTTCGGCTAAAATCCATGATGATAAGGTCTTCAAGCGAAATACCCGCCAGAAGTCTGTGATTGTCATCCACAAGAAAAAGCTGATAGATATTTTCAAGTTCACCCTCAAGCTTCAACGCTCTGAGCCTGTCTATCGCATCCTGAACACTCTCTTCTATCTTGGCATCAAAAAGTTCGGTCTGCATCCAGGCACCGGCTTGATCATCCTGATAACCACGAAGCTTGTCAATGTCTTCACGGTCTTCTTCATCAAGATGCGAGACGACTTCCTGGGACTTGTCGATGTCAAGATCGTCAAGGTCCTGAATAAGGTCCGTCGCATCATCTGATTCGAGGTCTTCGATAGCACGGGCCAGCTGTTCTGTAGAGAGCTCTTCAAGCGCTTCATTTTTGATCTTCTCAGGCAGTTCAAGCAGAACCGTACCCAATACATCATCGGGGATCTTTCCCAAAAGGGCCAAGAACTCCTCTTTGCTTTTTTTTGTACGGACCTTTTTAAGAAGGTAGGCGATATCGCTGGGATGCAGTGTACTCTCTTCAGGGTCTTGCAGATAGAGTTCAAAAGAGTGCATCATCTCATTAAAGCGATTCATTTATATCCTCGCTTTTGACAAGTTCAAAGGTCTTTGGGTCAAGATAATAGACATCCGAGAATGCAAGTGACTTGGAAGCCTGCGTGTTTGCAGCCAAGTGCAGTTCGACTGTCTTGTTATATTCCTCTTTCAGAGTGTTGAACGCTTGAAGCTTTTTGCCCTTGAGCTTATTTGTCGCAATGCGTATGACCCGGGCAGGATTCCTCGCCTGTCCGTTTTGATAAAGTCCAAAATGCAGATGCGGACCGGTTGAAAGGCCTGTACTTCCGACATATCCTATCGTCTGCCCTTTTTTCACGTATTGACCGCGTGAGATACCTTTTCTAAATGCTCGTTGATGGGCATACAGTGTCATATATCCGTCACTGTGCTGTATCTTGATGAGCTTTCCGTAACCTCGTGAGTAACCCGCAAAAATGACCCGTCCGCTTCCCGCAGCGACAATAGGCGTACCCGGACGTGCAGCATAATCGACACCCAGGTGGGCACGATATTTTTTAAGGACAGGATGGTAGCGTCTGAGCGTAAAGCCCGAACTGATACGGGCATTCTTCACAGGACGGTTGAGCATAAACCCCTCTGCTTCTATCCCCTTCTCATCATAATAACGGCCGTCCTCATTAAGATAGATATAATGCTTCTTCTTCTGCATCTCGATCATAGCCACTTGCAGTTCAGGCATACTGAAGGCTCTGCCAAAACGGTATTTTTGCGTATATACCATCACCAGCCTGTCGCCTTTTCTAAGATCCCGGCGAAAATTCAGAGAGTTTTTAAAGGCATTCACAAACTGATGTGCAAGCTTTTTTGAACCGGTTGCATTGACGATATCATAATAAGGGGAGTTCTCAATAGTGACCATAAAAGCTTCCTGCTTTGTCGTATATTCTATGGGTATGGACTTCAGTCTGTACTCTTTTTTGTCCTTGTAGATATGAAGCTGAAGTTCTTCGCTGATAGGGATAAGGACCTGCTGTATTGTCGCATTAGCGTCACGCATGATCTGAATATTGACGCCGGCGTAAATCTCTTCGGTGATCGTCTGGTCACTCTTGTCAAGATTGTAATAGATCTTTTGCGGAAGGTTGTTCTTGGCTAAAAAATCGAGAAAAGACTCACCATTTTCCCATTTGGTGAACTCGACCTCGGACGAGAGCAAAAGATAAGGGAAAAGAAGAAGTAAAAGTATTTTGATCATAGTCTTTCATTCCTCTTCATAGTCTCTCTAAAAAATTTCAAAAGAGTATCCAATCTTCACTTATCCTCCCATAAATCCCGAAAATTTAAATTCTAATTAGCCTTTAATTGTATACAACGTATAATCCTTACATTATTTTACAGAGGAACATATGCGCCTATTTTTATTTTTTATTCTTATCATGAGCCACCTGTCAGCTATCACCCTGACACCGGTACATACGACTGTCTCATCTATTGATACTGATGCAGAGCTTGTGACGATTTCGACGCCTGAACAGGCCCAGGTCGGTATGTTCGGTCTTATAGTGCATTGGTTTGATGCGACCCATTCTGTCGCACTTTCCTGGGTGGAAGTAAAAACTGTCCAGAGTGAGACAAGCACTCTCTCAATGCTGCCTATCTATTCATTGGAGCAAAGTGCTCTGCCAAGCGGGACTTGGACACCAAAGGTCGGTGATGAAGTCATACTCGGATATAACTACCATCGGGCACTTCTTATAGCCCCGAACCCAAATGTGTATAAAAAAGTAACAGCCTACCATTCCGAACGGACTTGGGTCCATCCGGACATCTTTACGACCGTACTCTCTTCGAATGGACATCCCAGTCCTTTAAAAGAGGATTTCACAGCTACCTGCCGGGCTAACAATATAGGAATTGTCGCCTTTGCATTTGACAGTTCTCTTGTTACCGTCGACTGCCAGAGTTTCAAGATCCTTGAAAACAAATCGACAATACTGAAGAGTGACGAAGTGCAGCTTCCTTTTTACAGCAGAGTCGCCCATATCGAAGCCAACTGGTTTGGAGAAGGAAGTGATGAACTGGAAGAGTATTCCCCGTATTATGTGGGTCTGCTTGCAGAGAACAATCCTGAGAACCAGTGGATTCAAGACTATAAAACAGCCCAAGAAGCTACACGGGAAAAAGATTCAGGCTGGTTCGATTTTTTCTCGGATGAGATCGAGACCGAAACCGAAGACAATAACGACTCCAACGTGAGCACTAAAGAATAAAGGAGATCCAAATGGACAAAAAACATTTTAACCATTTTAAAAGTATCGTAGGCGCTGAAAACATCTACGAAGACAAAGCGCACCTGATCGCATATTCATATGATGCGACTCGTGAACATTTCGAACCTGATGCGGTTCTCTTTCCCCGCAATGAAGACGATATATCCAAGATCATGAAGTACTGTAATGAGAACCAGATCATCATCGTCCCACGCGGAGCAGGAAGCGGGTTTACAGGCGGCGCTATTCCTTCTGAGGGCGGTATCGTACTTGCATTTGAAAGACACATGAACAAGATACTCGAGATCGATATGCAAAACATGGTAGCCATCGTCCAGCCGGGTGTTATCAACATGGACCTACAAAAAGCCGTAGAAGCCGTCGGTCTCTTCTATCCACCGGATCCTGCTAGCCAGGAGTACTCGACTATCGGCGGCAATGTCAATGAGAATGCCGGCGGTATGCGTGCAGCTAAATACGGTATCACTAAAGACTACGTCATGGCGATCCGTGCTGTTCTGCCTAACGGCGATATCATCAAAGCAGGAAAACGCACTATCAAGGATGTCGCAGGCTACAATATCGCCGGTATTCTGATCGCTTCTGAAGGAACATTGGCCGTAACGACAGAAATCACACTCAAGCTGCTTTCCAAGCCAAAGATGACAAAGACTGCCATGGGTATCTTTGATTCGGTCACGCAAGCCATGGAAGCTGTCTATAAGACAATGGCGGGAGGTGTTACACCGGTTGCTATGGAGTTCCTTGACAACTTGACGATCCGTGCAGTCGAACAGACCTATCATAAGGGGCTTCCTGTCAACGCGGGTGCTATTCTGGTAACCGATGTAGACGGAAATCTTGAGAATGACCTGGATTTCCAGCTTGACCTAATCGAGCGCATATTCAAAGAAAACGGATGTACAGAGTTCAAGCGCGCAAAAGACAAAGAGGAAGCGGCTGACCTCTGGTTTGCCCGAAGAAATGCGAGCCAGTCTCTTTCTATCTATGGCTCAAAAAAACTGAATGAGGATGTCACTGTCCCACGCGCCGTCTTACCGGAACTGCTTGCCGCTTTTAATGCTATTGCAGAAAAATACAATATCAACATCCCGTGTTTTGGTCATACCGGCGATGGTAATGTCCATACCAACGTCATGGTAGACGGCTCGGATCCTGAGCAGGTCAAGATCGCTTACCAAGCCATTGAAGAGGTCTTCCAGGCTACAGTCGACCTTGGCGGTACGCTCAGCGGAGAGCACGGTATCGGTATAGCAAAAGCTCCGTATATGTCAATGGCCTTTACCGATGAAGAGATGAACCTGTTCAACACGATCAAGAAAGCTTTTGATCCTAATAATATTTTGAATCCGCACAAGATGGGACTGAAATAAGTCCTCTCTAAAAAGCGAGGCTGATCCGCTTTTTATTTTTTATCTTTCGCTATAATAGCCTTCTTTTAAAGGATGGCTATGTCAAAACTAAATCAGATCAAGTTCTCTTACCGCATCATTAGGACCTATATCATCTCTTTGTTTGATAGAGATATCACCTTCTATGCTTCAAGTCTCAGTTTCTATACACTTTTCACCCTCGTGCCGGTTATGCTTATTGTCTTGTCTATCTCGACCTCATTGACCAGTTTTGATGCCTTCTACGGCAATATAAAGTCTTTTATCATGGATAATGTCGTCCCGGTTGATTCCGAAGTATTTTCGAGCTTTATCGACGGCTTTATGCAAAACTCCATTCAGCTGAGTATCATCGGTATCGTCGCGATCATTGTCTCCTCTATACTTTTTTTCCATAACTTTGAATATATCGTCAACAAGATATTCAAGACCAAGCCTAGAGGTTTTTGGGAGTCTCTGAGTATCTACTGGACCTTGGTCACTCTGACTCCCATCGCACTGGTCTTCTCTTTTTATCTATCAAACGAACTTCAGAACTATTTGGGACAGAACAACTTGACCGGACTGATCAACATCTTGGAACTTTTTCCTTATCTCATCATCTGGTCAATGTTTTTCCTTATCTACAAGATCTCGGCAAATACAGAGATATCCAGCCGGGCTGCCGGTATCAGTTCCTTTGTCATCTCCTTCACCTGGTACCTTGCCAAGGTCGGTTTTATTGCCTATGTCCTCCAAAAAAACCAGATGTATGCCACGATCTACGGCTCTTTTTCTACTTTGATCTTTTTCTTCTTATGGGTCTATCTATCCTGGATTATTTTTATATATGGGCTAAAACTCTGTTATACGATAGAGAAGGTAGGACAGGAACAAAAAAGCCGAAGAGAAAGAGAAGAAGAAAGAAGACTCTGTAAATAACAGCCAAAAGGCTGATAAAAAGATAGAGGAAGAAGATTCGGATGTCAGTGAAGAGCTCGATGACATGAAGGTCAAGGCTTAACAATCCGTCTAAGATCGGGTCCAGTACTTCCCCAATTGATAATAGATGCGATATCAGTACGAGGGGATAAAAAAGGATAAAAAGCATACTTAAAAGCGGTGAGTAAAGCTGATATAAGGAAAAGCTTCCGTAAAAAAAGTGCACTAATGGAAGCATCGCCAAATAGACCCAGATATGAAGCAAGATAAAACTCTGCCAGACCTTGAGTTCTTTCATATGATGCAAAAACAAAAATATATAAAAGACTCCTGCAACAGAAAACCAAAACCCCAAAGCAAAAAGAAGTTTCGGCCACAATGCTATCAAAGATGACACAACGATCAGCAATGAAGTAAAAGATATTATTCTCATTCCCCTGTCGTATAGGACATAGGCAAAGAGCGTCATAGCATAGGCACGTAAGAGCGAGGGGACAAAATCTAAAAAGTTGAGATAAGCCAAGAGCACCATGAGAACCAAGACTGCTATGTCTCTGTGTGCATTTCTGTAAGGGAAGTATATTCCCTGCACGGGTTGATATACCGACTTTATAAGAAAAAGAAGTAAAAAGCTCAAAACACCCAGATGAAAACCGCTGATTGCCAGAAGGTGGTTTATTCCCAAGGCCGAGAGCTGATGGCGGATTTTAAGAGGGATCGGGCCGGCAAAAAGTAGTGCACTGTATAAGGGGGCACTTGTCTTGGTATGGACTTTTTCCAGGTCTTCCATCAAGATATACCGCTGCTCTTTTTCCTTAATCCGTGCGAGTATTTGGATGGGAGCATAAAAACTTTTCAAATAAGAAAGAAAGTCGAGCTTTTCTGTAAAGATCCGTATTCTGAGATGTTCACCGCCAAGATATTTGATATCTTCTTTGGAACTGGTATAAAAGGAGAAGCCGTCCGAGCTTTGGAGCTTCAGTACCCAATAATCATTTTTCCTATACTGCTTTTCAACCCAGGCAGTAGTGATGTAGTCGTCAAATTCGGTTAGCCGGCCAAAGTGTCTGTATTCATGTAATAGTGAGTAGCTAAAAAGAAGTAAAAGCAGAGCAAGTGCGAAAGTGGCCTGTTTCCAGGAAAGAAAA
This sequence comes from Sulfurimonadaceae bacterium, assembly GCA_041553795.1. Taxonomy (GTDB): domain Bacteria; phylum Campylobacterota; class Campylobacteria; order Campylobacterales; family Sulfurimonadaceae. Next base: position 11,575 of record JBFEIF010000021.1, on the reverse strand, counting down.
AGTTCTGTCCTAGATAGGAGGAAGGGAGACGCTCTCATTTCCGATATCCATACGCGCTTCTGTAGCCTGAACATTCTCAAATGAGATCTCAACACCGCCAAAGGCCGGAGCGTCGACAAACCGTGTCAACTTTTTCTGGAAGAGGAGCTTGACATGCCCTGTCGGACCGTTACGCTGTTTACCGATGATGATCTCGGCCTCTTCCTCTTCTTTTTCAATATAGGTCGAAGTAAACTCTTTACCCTCGGCCTTCGCCGCTTTTTCACGCTCTTTCTCTTCTTTGTAGAGGTAGACATCGTCACGATAGACGAACATGATGATATCCGCATCCTGCTCGATCGCACCCGATTCACGGATATCTGAAAGCATCGGACGTTTGTCATTACGTGATTCAACCCCGCGGTTCAGCTGGGAAAGTGCGATGATCGGCATCTCGAGCTCACGTGCAAGCATCTTAAGTCCACGTGATATCTCAGAGACCTCTGCCTGTCTGTCACGTCCTGCAGTCTGCATGATCTGAAGGTAATCGATAACGGCCATCTGTATCTCAGGATGCTGAGACTTCAACTTTCGAAGCTTCGAGCGCAACTGGTTAATAGTGACCCCGGCTCCGTCATCCACAAAAAGCTTGGAATTGTTCATCATGTCCAAACTCCCGTTTAAACGCGACCACTCTTCATCATTCAGATCCCCCACACGGAGTTTTTGCAAGAAGATAGACGTATGCGCCGATAATAGACGCAGCATAAGCTGTTCAGCCGGCATTTCCAGAGAGAAAAAAGCAACTCCGTTTCCGTGTGCTATCTGGTTCAAGACAATGTTAAGGGCAAAAGAGGTCTTACCCATAGCTGGACGGGCCGCGATGATAATAAGGTCACCCTTTCCAAATCCTGTCGTCATCTTGTTGAGTTCTGCAAAACCCGTATCAACACCGACAAGGACCGAGTTGCCCCGCGACTTCATCTCTTTGATGTATTCCATCGTATCAAAAGTCACTGTCTTCGAGTCTTTGAAATCGATGTTCTCATGAGCCTGTGTTATCTCATAAAGCTTTTTCTCGACGACGTCGATCACTTCTGAACTCGGAAGGTCCTCTTCCATTGTCACCCGCTTGATCTCAGTCGTCAATGTCAGAAGTTTTCGCTTGACTGCCTTGTCCTTGATCTCATTGACATAGGCGATAGTATTGGAGATCGGATTGGATGAGAGGATATCAAGCAGTACCGCTTCATCAAAACGTTTTTTAGAGTTGAGACGTTTTTTGATGAACTCTTCATCGATCGGCTGAGACTCACGATGAAGTTCTATCATCCCCGTATAGATCTCTTGGTGGGCCGGAAGGTAAAAGTCGTCTACTTTCAGCTTGGCTTCTACATCCTCAAACTGTGAAGGCTCAAAGATGATCGAGTTTAAGACGGAACGTTCAATATTGATATTATAAAGGGTCTCTTCCATCGATCAGTTTTTCTCGCTTTCTTCAGCAGCCTTCTCGACTTCAAGAATAAAACGATCGACCAGGTCCTTTTCATCCAAACGTGCAACGACATCGCCCTTGACCATGACAAGACCGGCACCTTTTCCGTAAGCGATAGCGACGTCTGCATGTTTAGCTTCACCTATAGCATTGACGACACAACCCATGACGGAGACATCCAGCGGCGCTTTAATGTGTTTTGTCTTTTCTTCGATCTCTGCGACCGCTGAGACTAGGTCAGCCTCAATACGTCCGCAGGTAGGACAGGAGATGATATTCAAACCGTCTTTGGCAGCACCTGAATCTTTTAAGATCGCCTTGCCGACTTTTATCTCTTCTTCAAGTTCTCCTGTAATAGAGACACGCATCGTATCGCCTATTCCGTCAAGTAAGAGTGTCCCCAGTCCGATCGCACTTTTGATCGTCGCATGAAAGATTGTCCCGGCTTCTGTGACGCCAAGGTGGAAGGGATAGTGGTTTTTTGTACGCAACATACGGTAAGCATCGACCGTACGGCCGACATCCGAGGCTTTGAGAGAGACCTTGATGTCATCAAAACCCAGGTCTTCAAGAAACTTGATATTATAGTCTGCTGAAGCCACCATTCCCTCAGCTGTCTGTCCATAACGGTCTTCAAACTCTTTTTCCAAAGAGCCTGCATTCACACCGATACGGATTGGGATGTTTCGTGCCTGACAGGCCTTGACAATATCTTTTACACGTGATTTTTCACCGATATTTCCAGGATTTATTCGAATACAGTCAACCGTTTCTGCTGCGATCAGAGCCAGCTTATAGTTAAAGTGGATATCTGCGACAAGCGGCAGAGATATCTGCTCTTTAATCGCCTTAAGCGCCAATGCGTCTACTTCATTGGGTACTGCGACACGTACGATATCGCATCCTGCGAAATGCAGTCTGTTGATCTGTTCTACCGTGGCAGCGACATTGGCTGTTTCAGAGTATGTCATCGACTGTACAGAGATGGGAGCATCACCGCCGACAGCGACATTGCCTACATATATTTTTTTAGTTTCATAGCGTTTAATCATAGAGTGATTTTATCTTTTTTTTTGTAAATTTCAGCTTGTGATATGGGAGTAGTTAGAGAAGGCACCCTGAGACACATATACGAAACACAAAGTTTCTCTAAAAGACCCTGAACGGTTTCAAACAAAGTCTATAGGGTCCATATCCACTTCACATAGGATGTTCTTGCTGGCTTTGATAGCTTTTATCAGATCTGTACTTTTATCCCCTCTCAATAATATCTGAAAGCGAAATTTGTTGGCGATCTTCTCAATGGGTGAAGGACCATGTCCGACAACTTCAATGTTGCTAAACGTATACAGCTTTTGCAGGACTTCATTCATCTTGTCACTGGCTGTATGCTGCTTGACATGGGCGAAACTGAGTCTTGCAAGTTTTTTGTAAGGCGGATAGAGTTCTTTACGAAACTCTTTTTCTTCTTCCAGAAACACTTCATACTTGTTGACATAGGGGTCGAAAAACTCTTGATAAAAACTTTGGACCAGAACAACAGCATCTTTTTTCCGCCCGCTTCTACCCGCTATCTGAATAAGAAGCGACAGAGCTTTTTCCCTTGCTCGGTAATCGCTCATCTGCAAGATATTATCAATCCCCTGAATAACAGCCAGCGTCACATCATGATAATCATGCCCCTTGGAAAGCATCTGTGTCCCGATAAGAAGATCAATATCTCCGCTGTTAAAAGAACTCAACAATTCTTTGAGCTTCTTTTGTGTCGTTATCTTGTCTCTGTCAAATTGGGCCACTCTCAGTGCTGGGTATCTCTCCTGAAAATGCTCTACCGCTTCAGCCGTCCCCAGCCTTGATGAAAGCAAGTTTCCTGTCTTGCATTCCGGACAGGATTCAGGGATCTGTTCTTGAAAATTGCAATAATGGCACTTCACACGGCGCGCAAACTTGTGCAGGCTCATTCCCACGTCACAATAAGGGCATTTATAGGTGTAGCCGCAGTGATCGCATATCATATATTTAAAGTTCGCGCGCGTCGGCAAGAAAAGCATGGACTGCTCTTCTTTGGCAGCCGTCTTTGTCACCGCTTCTTCGATGATAGGCGTGATCTCTTCTATATGCGGTTCGTACACAAAACGTCTGTTCTGATTAAAGTGTCCGCCTTTAAGACGTACGTGCGGAAATTTGACATAAGAAGACAAGGACGGTGTAGCTGAGCCTAAAAGAACCGGTATATTTAAAAGCTTTGCATAATAGATCGCCATATCCCGTGCATTATAACGCGGACGCGAAGATGCCTTGTAGGAATCATCATGCTCTTCATCGACAACAATCAGACCCAATTCATCTATAGGCAGGAAAAGAGCCGAACGAGCGCCAGCGATGACTCTGGCAGAACCGTCATAGATCTTTTTCAGGCTCTTCTCTTTTTGCTTCTTGGTCAATTTGGAGTGCCACATCACCACACTCTGGCCAAAATGCTCTTCTAAACGGATCTGCATCTGAGGCGTCAAGGAGATCTCCGGCATCAGCATCAAGACACGCTGTCCTTTGAGTAATATAGATTCAAACCATTTCATGTAGATCTCAGTCTTGCCCGAACCTGTATCACCAAAGAGAAGAGAGACCTGGTGCTTTTGAAGTTCTGCAAGAGCCTCGCTCTGCCTTGGTGAAAGTTCTAGTATTGATGAGGGAAGTTCAAAGCTTGAGGAAACTTGTTCGCTTTCATGAAAAGGGACAAAAAGTGCAAACGCTTCACCGAGAGAGCAAAAGTAATATTCGCTGATAAACTTTGCGAAGTTCAACTGCTCCCCTGAAAAATACTGAACAGTCGCTTCAATCACGTAGACTGTCTTAAACTCCGGTTTGTCTACTTCTTCCAAGACAAGAGCAGTTTTTTCTTTGTTCTGAAACGGTACTTTGATGATAGTCAGGGGTTTACAGATGAAAGTCGAAGCGTAAGTCAAAGGCTCAAGAGGAGAGCCTAAGATAGAGATCCTATAGTAGTACAATTAGTTCTGTGTTAATGTCGCACACATATTCCCGTTTGTACAAAGGAAGGTACCCGTTGCATTGTTATAAGTAAATGTGTTTGTAATACCTTTGACTGTAAATGTATAAGTATTAGCACCTGACTTTAACCATCCGCCGTTTCCAGCCTTTGTCGTGATACCGTATTGCAACAGGTTGCTTGTCCCATTGCCATCAAAAATCGTCACGCCAGCCCCATTTCCGACACCTGCATCCAACGCACTGATAAACATACTCTGGCCTCTAAAGAGTCTTTCTTGCCGTTCAGTAATAATTGCTGAACGAATAGAAGAGATGTCCGAACGCGCTTTTGCTATCTGGGCATCAACACGGGTCGCAGAGATCTTTGGAACAGCTATTGAAGCCAAGATTCCCAAGACGACAATGACAAAGACTAACTCGATCATCGTAAATGCATTTCTATTTTTTTTCATATCATTCTCCAAAATTATCATATCTTCTTAAGATTATTGCGAAATATCTGTTCCACCAAGGACATATGTTTTTGCGGCACCATTGGCTTCAGTTAGACCTTTATTGACTGCTCTACTCAATACAGCCGCTCTTACCGTTGCAGGGCAATCAGCAGAAACCGCGCTGACAGCCAAGGATATATTTCCATCATTTGCATTGTTAAGTGTAAAGGTAAAACATTTAACTGCTGCTTGAGCATCTGTTACTAGATACTTATTGAATGCACCTTGAGAAGTAAATTCAGCGCCGAGGTTTTCCAAGGCTATCGATGCACTCATCATCTCTTTAGAGATTTTTGCATCGGTACGTGTGGCAGCAAGTTTAGGAATAGCGACAGCAGCCAGGACACCCAATATAACGATAACAAAAATAAGCTCTATCATCGTAAATGCCGATCTTTTCTTTGTTAACATCATAAAAACCTTAAAAAATATATTATCTATTTAAGTAGTCTTTCTCAGGTGTGAAACCCAAGAAAGTTTTAAGGTAAATCAGAGAGTTATTCTACAACACCTACGCCACCAAAAGAATACTTCTTAGAAGCACCTGCTGCAGCAGTAATATTGTTTTTAACAGCTCTTGCTGTAACACCAGTTAGAACAGCTGCTGGACATGCTTTAGAAGCACCAGCAATTACTTGAACTGAAATATTACCATCAATGTTTAATGCACCAGCACCATCTGGTTCAGTGATTGTGAAACAGTTTAGTGAAACACTCTCAGTAACTGGAGTGATATTCTTAAATTCACCCTGTGATGTGAACTCAGCACCTAAGTTAGAAATAACCTGAGCAATATTTGTCATCTCTGCTGCGATTTTTGCATCATTACGTGTAGCTGCAAGTTTCGGAATAGCAACGGCTGCTAAAATACCTAGAATAACGATAACGAAGATCAATTCGATCATAGTAAAACCATTCTTTTTCATGGTTTACTCCTTGTCTTAAAATTGGGTCACTCTAGTAACCTTGACAGCAGTATAGATTATGATTACTTATGTACTACTGAATATCTTCCGTTAATTTTGTTAATTTTTTGTTAACTTTCGCCTGCTAATTCAGAACTTCTTCATCGTGTTTTTCAGCATCTGTTCTGCTTCAAAAAGCTCATAGTTTTTTTTCACATAGGCCTGAAGAAGTGTCTTGATATCATTATTCCCATGCAAGTTGAGCTTCTCTTCCAGATCTTTTTCGATATATGCCGCAAAAGAGTCTTCAAGGTCAATATCAAAACGGCTTCCGTTCACTGTAAGCGTTATCTTTTTACTCATCTCTTATCCTAGAGCCGACTCGATCTTTTTGACGATATCTTCTATCTCAATATCTTTGAGTGCGTTCTCGTCTTCAAGCTTCTTGATCTCGGCGTCCTTGGCTTCGCTTTGAATTTTGATACTTACTACTTCATTGCGAAGTGCCTCGTTCTCACTTTTCATCGCTTCATAACGCGATACCATCGCGTCTATCTTCTCATTTAATTGTTCGATTATTGTCTGCATTCTCATGTCTTTATTAGTTGATTATATTAATTGCTATAATTCTAACACTATTTATGCCAAAAGGCAACGCGAATAATCAAATTCACTTATGTTCCTGCCTATGAATGCTTCCAGCTCTTAAAAGGATAAAGCATATTTAAAATAGTAGGTATTCTGTGACACGCCAAAATCACTGCTAGCACTGCCCTCTTGTATCATCGCTCCCATCACAAAAGTGTTGTTGTCATTAAGCGTATAGGTCAGTGAGGGCGAGATAAAACGCGTGCTTTCAGGGTCAAGGCTTTCAATGTAAAGCAAAGAACCATCCAGAAAGATGTTAAAACTGTAGGATAGGCTTAGGGCTGTGTGCAGATATGAGGAGACAAGGTTGGAAGCTATCTCAGAGTCTAGGTTCAGCAGTATCTCCTGATAGGAGAACTTTTCTGAACTGTACAAGGCTTCTGCGATGACGCTGATCCCGTTTTCAAAACCGTAATCTGCTCCGAGGATGCCTTGAAAGAACTCTTTTTCGTTCTCGGATGTCAGCGTCTTAAGTCTGCTTTTGACATAGGCGCCTTCGCTTCGCAGTTCGATTCCCGTATCGGCAAGGTCTCCTTCTATCTCATAGCCCGCCATCTTGGTATCATCTGAACTGATCAGATTCATCCCCATATCTGCGACTTCAAGATAGGCCTTGTATCGTGCCGCACATTTGAAGCTGCTGTCTGCTTTTTGACTGGCAACGACAGTGACCTGCGACGTCATGTCCAGATGGCGGGTATAGGACAAAGCGGCTACACCGAAGGTCTCATCCGGTTCAAGCGCGTAGGTGTTTTTAGGGTTAAAAAGGTTTGTCGGAGTCCATATGCGCCCTACTCCCATAGAGATGTTTTGCAAACCCAGGATAACTCGGTTATCATCATCTTCATAACCGCCGTAGAGTCTGTACAGTTTTGCGTACCAGGAGCCTTCATAATAGTCATGAAAGACCGTCTGAGTCTTAAACGGTGTGTCAGCTTCAGGAAACTTGACGTAGCTGAAGGTATTTGAGTTCACATAATCATGCCCAAGATAGTTTACTGCGTCTGCAATGAGCGTCATAAAAGCATTCTCATCGGTGTAGTCGCCCCGAAAACGCAGGCGGTCATAATTATAGAGGTAGCTTTTATCTTCATTCGGAAGAACAGAACCTTGAGAGATAGTAAAATTGGTATTGCTCAGTGTATAGTCAAAATCTGCATAAAGCAACTGAGTCAGCAGCAGAAAAGAAGCAAAAAGGCTCTTAGCCATCGACTATCATACCGTCATTGAGTCTGACCACACGTCTTACATTCTCAAGGATATAATCATCATGCGAAGCAAAAAGGATACTGACACCTTCTTTTATATTAAGCTCTTTCATCATGTCCATCAGCGCCTTTGAGTTTTTTGAGTCAAGGTTTGCCGTCGGTTCGTCTGCCAAGATTATCTTTGGTTTTGAGGCAACAGCCCTCGCAACGGCGACACGCTGCTGTTGACCGCCGCTAAGCGCATGTGGAAGTGAACTCAGTTTATTGTCGATCTCAAGCATCGCAGCGACTTCAAGGACTCTTTGCTTTATCTCTGCTTCTTTGAAACCGCGAAGTCTCATGATAAAACCTATGTTCTCTTCTACGTTCAAAACCGGGACAAGATTATAGGCCTGAAACACAAAACCGATCTCATTCAGACGGATAGTCGTTCGTTCCTCCTCGCTTAAGGAACCTATCTCCTTCCCGTCAAGATAGATCTCGCCGCTGTCAATACTGTCGAGTGCGCCGATCGCATTAAGCAGCGTCGTCTTTCCGCATCCTGATGGTCCGCTGAAAAGCGTAAACTCATTGTCTTCGATGACAAGGTCAATATCTTTAAGCGCGTGGACCTCTCTTGGCTCATCTTTGTAAAAATACTTGTTGACATTCTGCAGTCGTATCATTTATCTGCCTTTATTACTTCGATTGGGTTAAGTCTTTTTATCTTTCTCAGCGGGATAAGCACACTCAATACAGACGCACTCATAATCGCCAAAAAGGTCGTCGTAAAATAAGAGACCTTTATTGTTCCATAGATTATAGACTCATACCCCCACATCTGAAGTGCATCCGAAAAAGCACTGAAATCCAGACCAAACTCTTTTATGTAGACAAGCAAGAACAGTCCCAATGTACTTCCGCACAGATATCCTATTACTCCGATGAAGATGGATTCCAAAAATATCTGTCTTCGGATATATTTATAGTGCATCCCGATTCCTATCATAATACCGAACTCTCTGATCCTGTCCAAGATAGAGACATACATCACGCCAAAGATACCGACAAAGACAACACTCATAACGATAGCAAAGGTTATCGAATTAAAGATAGCCATTAGGTCCTGCATCTGCTGCATCATCGGCTGAAGTTGGAAAAAATTTTTGACATCAAAATCGGAATATTTCGAGCGCAAGGTCTCATAGAGGACTTCATCTTCGCCCATTATAGCTATCTGTGTAGCCTCATTTGCATCCATACCTAAAAATTTATGCATCGCCTGCTTATCGATATAGACAGCGCTGTTGTCCAGAAAAATGTTTGTCGTCTGGACGATACCTCTGACCTTAAGCGAAATAGAGTTTATCTCGTCCGAGCTGTCCTGGGTCGAGAATATGATCTTCGAACCGATGCGCAGCTTGAGTCTCTTTGCCAGTTCTATCCCTACCACTGCACCGCGTTTTTGCAGATCGACTTCACCCTCTTTAAGAAACTCACTGAACTTCCCAAAGACTTCTTCGTCCTTGAGTTCAATCCCGACCATAGAAGAGAAAGACGATTTTCTCGCCGTTGAGACCAGACCTTCGGCACGGAGTCTCAGTGTAACAGACCGGACTCCTTCCATTTGCTCTAAAGCACCTCTTATCAAGACTGCATCTTTTATGGAATTCTTTATTTCCTTGTCTATACGATAGTTCTTCGCGTATAAACTGACATCTCCGCTGTCGCTGCGTTTGTTCTTATCGAGCATGTTCAGAGTCATCCCGTCATATAAGCCCTGTATTCCCAGCATCATACTCATACTGACTGCGATCATCGTTATGACAAGAAGTGTACGGGAGCGTCGTAAAAAAGAGTTTTTCCAGGCCATCTTCAGTATAAGTCTAAACATGTCGGGTTGCCTCTATCGGTCGAAATGCATTGATGTAAAAATAGGGATAGATGATGCTAAAAAAGTTCAGCACGTAGATCGCTGATATGTTCCAGGAGATCGTCAATACATCAAAAGCAAAAGGCATCTCATCCGAAACGATGCCGTAGTCTTTGTAAAGTTCGGCTATGCCTTCGATCACTATAGGATTGAGCGTATAGTAATAGCAGATATATCCGGCTATAGGTGCGGCAAAGAGAACAGCAAGACTGGAGATGATAAATATCTCATACAATAGCAACGCAAAGACGTTGCCTTTTGAAAGCCCAATACAACGCAAGACACCAAACTCCTTAATACGCGAACTGACATTGATAAAACCGTAGATCATGATGACAAAAAATATCACTATAAAGAACAGTGCCAAGGATATGACATTGAATATCGTATCGACTTCAAGGGCTTCGACCATCGTCTTCATCAAAGTCTTCCAGGTCAAACTTTCAAGCTCGGCATCATCCAAGACCTTTATTATCTTTGCATTGACCTCATCGGCTGCATCAAGTTCTTTGATCTTGATCGTGATATATGAAGCCTTGTTCTTCGCATTCATCAATTCATCAAAGTAGCTTCTTTTAATAAAAGAGGTACTGGCATCAAACTCAAAAGAACCTGTTTTGAATGTACCGCAAAGCCTGAAGATGTCAGCTGCAAAAGAGTTATCACTCGCAGCACCCACAAAAGCCACTTCATCGCCGATACCCAGTTTGAGTTTTCGTGCCAATTCATAACCCATATACAGACAGTTACCTTCATTTGAAGCTAAGAACTCACCCTCATGTCGTGCTTGGCTGATCGAGCTTAACACTTTCTCTTTGTCCGGTTCTATCCCTGCTATCATCGAAGCCGCCGAGTGTTCCTTGCTTGAGAGCAGGCCATAGGTCTCATACCGTGCACTGAAAAGTTCTATCTCTTCTATAGAAGAGAGCTTGTTCGTGATCCTCTTGACATCTTGAATAAGATATTCGTTCCCGCCGATATCACGATAATCCCTATGATAGATCTCGATCGCTCCGGTATAGATCTTGATCGCATTTTCTAGCATAGCCTTGTGAGAACCGTTATGCAGCGATACAGAGACGACAAAAAGAATGGTAGATACGAAGGTGAGAATACCTGTGGTAATGGAGCGGCCTTTGTAAAAAAGTATGTTTTTCATGGCCAGCCTAAACATCAGTGCGAAAACCTTTTCAAGGCACTTTTGTTAAAGTACTGATCCGAAAGCCTGATGTCATATTGAACATCTTCTAGGATCATCTCTGTATAGTTGTCTTCTTTGTCAACAGGCTGCACTCTCCAGTAAGTAGGAAGATAATACTCTCCGAATCTTGTGACATTTTCATACACGAACACCCTCACCTCTTCACCATCTTCATCATAAAACAGATCTTTTTGGGAAGTATAGGTCGATGTGTCGATAAGAGAGACTATCTTTCCCCAAACAACCGGTGCATCTTCTCTGGGTATCAGCTCCATAGTCACAAGTTTTCCCTCCCGTTTGATGATACGCGGAACATAATCCTCGACGATGGAGCTTTGCTTGACCATGTCATCATTCGTAATATTGCTGCCCATCCAGTTTTGCAGCATCATCGAAGGCGGTATCTTGATGGTCCTTTCGATCTTTGGCACATACTGCCACATCTGATTGTCCAGACTCAAAAAAGTGATCCCCTTGTCTTTAGGCGGATAAAGGACTTTGACAAAACTTTTCTTGCTTCCCTGCGACCAGCTTTCCATCTTCATATTTCTTTCATGGTTCATGGAGACGATCTTCATACTGATCTTCATATAGATGTTTTTTCCGCGAATGTTATTATCTATCTTTTTCATGATCTCTTGGGCTTCATCAGCATTCAAGAGGGTCATGATCATCGTGATCAGAATAAAGACTTTAAGCATACCGTCTCCTTGCCTATCTT
>JBFEIF010000020.1:0-27097 GCA_041553795.1 Sulfurimonadaceae bacterium | reverse complement strand
GGATCATTATCCGCACCGGACAATCAGGGCAGGCTCCTGAAAAGTATGTCATCGATCATTATGACATCAACGATTACAAGGACAAGACCGAACTGACTGCGGATAGACTCTATACTTCCGTAAAAGTCGCCATCAATAACTTTGCTGATATTTCCGAAGCAAAGATCAAAAATGAAGCGCTCTATAAGGAGATCCTGCACCACCCCCTTACCAAACTTTACAACAGGCACAAATTGCAAGAAGACTTGGAAGATGCAGAGAATGTCACCGTCATTCTTTTGAATGTCGACCGTTTTTCACATATCAATGACGTATATGGGTACAAACTTGGAAATTACATCATCGAAGAGATCTCACGTATCTTGAAGCTTTTAGAAGCTAAAGACAACAAACTCTATCACATAGGAATCGATGAGTTTGTACTCTTGCGTCAGAACTCTTCCCCTGAACAGACAGATGCCGTAATATCACTCATCGAAAAGAAGTTTCAAAAGTCAAGTTTTACCCATGACGATATAGATTTCAATATCTCCTTTACCATCGGTGTTGTCGAGGGCGAAGATGAGAATATTCTCAACAAAGCCGATCTTGCTGTCAAAGAAGCCCGTCTGATATCTTCCAACCGTGTTCAGCGTTATCATAAGGAGATGAAAGTCCAGCGTGATATCGAAAATAATCTTAAATGGTTTAAAGAGATCAAACATGCTCTCCAAGAAGAGCGTATCGTTCCCTTCTTCCAGCCAATCTATAACAACCGGACAAAAAAGATAGAAAAATACGAATGTCTGGCACGCATGATCAAAGAAGATGAGATAATCTCTCCTTATGCTTTTTTGCAGGTAGCTGAAGTGACCGGACTTTTGCGTAATATCACGAAGGTGATGCTGAAAAAAAGTGCTGAAGTCTTTGAGCACAACGACTACGCCTTTTCTATCAATATCACGACACATGATCTGCAGGAAGCAGACTTTTCGAGTTATGTTCAAACCATACTCAAGCAATTCAACATCAAACCGCACAGGCTTATCTTTGAGATCCTTGAAAACAACGCTTTAGAAAGTATCCCTAACAGTAAGGACAATATTTCACGACTTCAGGAACTTGGCTGCGGTATCGCACTTGATGACTTCGGTGCGCAATGCCAAAACTTTGCCAACATCCTTAACCTGCAACTCGACTCTATCAAGATAGACGGATATTTTATCAGAAACCTCAAAGATGAGATGTCACGCAAAATGGTAGACAGTATGGTCTATTTTGCCAACAATGTCGGCATCGACCTTGTAGCGGAATTTGTATGTGATGAAGAGATATTGGATATCGTCAACGAACTTGGTATCAAATATTCACAGGGCTATTTTATCAGTGAGCCCCGCCCTTCCTTGAATGAGAAAGAGGACCCTCTCTCATGAAGAAGTTCTTGTCTCTCTTTCTAATACTGCTTTTCAACACCCATCTTTTCGCACTTTCTGAAACAGAGATAAAGGCCGTCTTTTTAGAAAAGTTCACCCATCTTATCGAATGGCCTGAAAGCAGTAATCAAGAGTTTCTTATCTGTGTCCTGAATGATGAGGCATTTGTGCAGACAATGCAAAAAGTCTATAAAGACAAGACCTTTAACTCAAAGCCTGTCAGGATACTCTCTCTTTCAGACAAGGACAAGCTTCCTGCTTCGTGCAGACTCCTCTTCATCGGCAGAATGACGACCAATACCCAAAAGCTGACGACCAGACTTGCAAAAGAACCTGTCTTGACTATCAGTGACCATCAAGAGTTCCTTGCAGACAATATTATGATCACTGTCTACTTGGACAACAAGCGCTTTAAGTACATCATCAACAATAAAGCCGCCCAAGATGCCAATATAAAGATCAGTTATCTCTTGCTTAAGTCGGCTCAGAAGGTCATCAAATGAACGCCTTCACAGACTTTTCTATCAAATCAAAGCTTCTGCTCTCAGTTTTATCCCTGTTTATAGTTGCGCTCAGTGCCTATTCAGCCTTTATTCTCTTTGTCAACTACAAAAAGAACACTGAAGCACTTTTTAATGCCTCCAAACTTCAATCCGAGCTGATCGCCGATTATGCTGTCACTCCGCTACTGTTCTCAGATAGTGAAGGTGCTACCGAGCTGCTCAACAAGATCGACGGAATAGAGAATATCAATGCTGCTGTCCTCTATGATGAGAACGGACAAGAGTTCGCATCTTTTATCAGAGAAGGAAGAGAAAAGAGTTTTCCAAAGAGTATCAACAGCTTTACTGACTCGTCTCAGACAGTTGAAGGTGAGATTATCCTTTCCACACCTGTGATTTATGCTGAGAAGACCTATGGGATAATAGTGTTCTATGTCTCGACTTCTGAGATTCCAGAGACCATCCTCTCTTATGCGCTGCTTTATTTTTTGGCGATGATTATCTTGACCCTTTTCTCTCTCGCAGTCATCTATAAGATACAAAACTATATCACCCTTCCGATCTTGAATCTCGCCAAAACAGCACAGAAAATCTCTTTAAGCGAAGACTATACTTTACGAGCACAGAAGATGTATACGGATGAAGTCGGACATCTCTATGACGACTTTAACTCCATGCTTGAGAAGATAGAGCAGCGGGGACGTGAACGAGAAGAAGCAGAAACGATCTCCCGTACCTACCAAACACACTTGGAACGTCTAACCAATGAACTTGAAGAGCGTGTCAAAGAGCGAACGACTGAACTTCAAAAAAGTCTTTTCCGTCTGCAAAGTGCCCAATCCCAGCTTGTCGAATCTGAGAAGATGTCTGCACTCGGAAATCTTGTCGCCGGAGTCGCCCATGAGGTCAATACGCCTTTGGGAATCTCCATCACGGCGGCATCGATCTTTAAGAATGAGCTTAGATCCCTTAAAGAGATGCTTGAGAAGAACACACTATCCAAATCAGCACTCGAGCACTTTATCGAAACCATATCAGAAGCCGATGATATCCTGATCAAGAACCTGGACCGTGCAGCCTTACTCGTTAAGAACTTTAAAAAGATCTCCGTCGATCAAAGCAGTCAGGACATTAGGGAGTTTGAACTGAATGAATATCTCAAAGAGGTACTCTCGACATTCAAGAACGAGCTTAAACACAGACCGATCGGACTAAAACTCATACTAAGCCCCGAGCCTATACCTATGTATTCCTATCCCGGCGCAATATCCCAGATCGTTGTCAACATGCTGCAGAACTCTCTACTGCACGGTTTCGAGCCTGAAGACACCGGCGAAATAACGATCGAGACACGTCTAAATGAGGACACCGTTCTGTTAATCTTCTCAGACACGGGAAAAGGCGTTGATGAGGCTGTCTCGCATAAGATCTTCGAACCTTTCATTACGACCAAAAGAAACCAGGGAGGGACAGGCCTTGGCCTGAACATCACCTACAATCTTGTGACACAGCACCTCAAAGGAAACATCCATCTGGATACGGAGAATACTAAAGGTGCCCGGTTCCTGATAGAACTTCCGACCAGACTGAATCGATCTGAACAGGAGAGCTCAGATTAAGGGTTTTATGAAAGCCTTTGCTTGTAGTCCTCATATCCAAACTCTTTGACGATCTTCAGTTTATCATCTTTGGTCCATATTGCCAAAGAAGGAAGCTTGATCCCGTTAAACGTCGTGTTCTTGACAAAGGTATAATGGATCTGGTCTTCAAATATGATCCTGTCGCCTACCTGCAATTCCTTGTCAAAAGAGTAATCTCCCATGATATCCCCCGCAAGACAGGTATTGCCTCCGAGCCGATAAGTGTAAGGTTTTACATTCGCTTCTGCCGCACCTCTGACTTCTGCTCTGTATGGCATAGCGAGGGTATCGGGCATATGCGCTTCTGCTGATGTGTCCAGTATTGCGATCTTCATCCCGTTATCGACGATATCCAGTACCGTAGAAGTCAAAAACCCTGTCTGCCAGCCTACCGCTTCGCCCGGTTCCAGATAGACCTCTACATCATTATGACGTGCTTTAAAGGCCTTTATGACTTCTATCAGTCGTTCTACATCATAACCCTTCTTCGTGATATGGTGACCTCCGCCGAAGTTGATATATTTCATCTTGTCTATATACGCACCGAATTTTGATTCAAATGCCTTGAGGACACCTTCCAATGCTGATACATCCTGTTCGCAAAGAGCATGAAAGTTCAATCCGTCGATATGTTCCAAAATGGACTCATCAAAATTTGCCTTCGTCGTTCCCAAACGGCTGAATATCCCGCATGGATTGTACAGGTCAACAGGCGACTCTGAATATTCCGGATTGACACGCAAAGAGAAAGAGATATTCGGATTGGCCTCTTTTGCTCTTTTTTCAAAACGAAAAAGCTGGGCAGGCGAGTTAAAGACAATATGGTCTGAGATAGAAGCGATCTCTTCGATATCCTCATCTTT
The DNA here is from genome assembly GCA_041553795.1 of Sulfurimonadaceae bacterium. Classification (GTDB taxonomy): domain Bacteria; phylum Campylobacterota; class Campylobacteria; order Campylobacterales; family Sulfurimonadaceae. Next base: position 22,679 of record JBFEIF010000020.1, on the reverse strand, counting down.
AAATGCAGGAGAATAGGTATGAACCTCTTTATTCATCTCTTCTCTGGCAAGCTTTGCTTCATGCAGGCCGCTTGCAGTACATCCGTGAAGATATTTTCCGACAAGCCCGAATGTAGAGAACATCGCAAAACCTTTCAAAGCAAGGATGATCTTTGCACCCGATTCACTTTGCACACGGTCGAGGATCTTGAGATTGTTTTCCAGAAGCTCTTCCTGGCACACATAACACGGACTTGGTAATCTTGAAAACTCAATTGACATTTGTTTGCCTTTTAACTGTAAAAATAAAGATATCTTTCCCCACGACTTCAAGTCTCGCGTCCCACTTTTTTGCTAAATACTCCATGGTCTCAGTACTGAAAAAGCAGACATGCGTAGGATCGTTTTTGTAATACCATGATGCAAAGGCATCTTCACTCGGATAGGGCTGTGTCAACAAAGCCAATAGACCTTGCGGTTTCAACATCCCTATCAGCCTTTCCAGAACGGCAGCAGGATCGTAAAGATGCTCCACAACCTCCGTCGAGGTTATAAAGTCATACCTGCCTTCAAGGACCCTTTCATCCCTGGCATAGTAATGATCATAGATCTGCATTTCATGTCCATGCTCTTCAAACATCTTTGAAAGTGTCGGTCCCGGCCCTGATCCAAAGTCCAGGCCGCAAGCGTCTTTACTGATACGTTCCAAGACCGGATCTAATACTTTGGAAAGGAATTTTCTGTAGTTCGCATCATCAGGTGAATTCGTATGAAGGTCATAACGTCCCTTCTCTTCTTCGGCATTTAGATGAAAAGAAGGAAGAACAAAGACAAGAGAACAGACTGAACACCGTCTGTATTCACCTGTCTCATGTGCGCAGTACAGAGTACTTGCATCACTATGGCATAAAGGACAAGGTGTCAAAGTCTAGTCTAGCTCTTTGATCTTCCATGGAAGACCCTGGATGTTCATCTCTTCCATAAACGGATCCGGATCGAACTGTTCCATATTGAAGACACCCTCACCCACCCATTTTTTCTCTAACATCAGTTTAGCACCGATCACAGCCGGTACGCCGGTTGTATAGGAGACACCCTGAGATTTCACCTCGGCATAACACTTTTCATGGTCGCTGACCTGATAGATATAGATCTTTTTCTTCTGTCCGTCTTTGATCCCTTCTGCCACTATTCCGATATTAGTCAGACCTTTTGTACGAGGACCCAGTGATCCCGGATCAGGAAGAAGTGTCTTCAAAAATTCGATAGGCACGATCTTCTGTCCCTTATGCTCGACCGGTTCGATTCCGAGCATGCCCACGTTCTCAAGACATTTCATGTGTGTCAGATAGGACTGTCCGAAAGTCATAAAGAAACGGATACGCTTAAGGCCCTTGATGTGTTTGACAAGCGACTCCATCTCTTCATGATAAAGAAGGTAGGAGTCCTTCGGTCCGACTTCAGGATAATCCCATACCATCATAATTTCCATAGGGTCCGTCTCAATCCATTCGCCGTTTTCCCAGTAACGTCCTTTGGCCGAGACTTCTCTTAGGTTGATTTCCGGATTGAAGTTTGTTGCGAAAGGATATCCGTGATCACCGGCATTACAGTCCAGGATGTCGATAGTATGGATCTCGTCAAAATAGTGTTTCTGCGCATAGGCACAGAAGACATTGGTCGCACCCGGATCAAATCCCGATCCTAAAAGTGCAAGCAGACCTTTTTCTTTAAACTGCTCATGCTTCGCCCACTGTTCTTTGTATTCAAACTTCGCTTCGTCCGGATGCTCATAATTGGCGGTATCAAGATATGGTGTGTTTGTCTCAAGACAGGCATCCATGATCGTCAGGTCCTGATAAGGAAGAGCGACATTGATGACGATATCGGCTTTGATACGTTTGATAAGCTCTACAAGTTCAGCCGTATTGTCAGCATCGACCTGCTCAATATTTACGCTACCGGCAGGAAGTTCATCCGCGATACCCTTACACGACTCTAAACGGCGGCTGGCAAGGGTGATCTTTGAAAAAGTCTCCTTATTCATCACACACTTGTGCGTCACTACACGGCCTACTCCGCCCGCTCCAATAATCAAAACATGAGACATACATATCCTTTACATAGACCCACTAAGTGCAAAGCCTTATCTATGGGAAAATTAATGTAAAAAGTGTACCCTCTTTTGGCTTAGAATTTATTTGGATTATGATCCCGTAGCGCTGACTTATCTGTTTGACGATATCCAGACCGATTCCAAATCCTCCACTGCTCTTTTCGATACGCATATAGCGTTTGAAGGCCTGCTTCTGCTCGGCCTCATCCATGCCTTTTCCTTCATCTTTGATGAGGATATGTCTGTTCTTGATAGAAACATAGATCTTCTTCTCTTTTTGATTGTACTTGATCGCATTAGAGAGGATGTTATCCAAGAGCCTTACGGCAGCTGTTCGTTCCATCAGATAGTTAAAAGGTTCAAGGTCCAGTTCAAAGGTAAGACGCTTTTGCTCGGCCAAAGGGGTAAAGTAATCTACTCTCTGTTCAATAAGTGCTTTCATGTCTATGATTTCATCGACCTTGAGTGATTTGTCAAGTTGAAGTAAAAAAGTCAGGTCATGATAGATATCCGAGATCTGGCGTGCAGAGAGTTTGACACGTGTGAGTGCTTTTGAGGGTCTCTCTTTCGCAAGCGAGTCGACACTCAGCATCAAAGCCGTTATCGGCGTACTTAGTTCATGCGTAGAGTCCTTGATAAAGGCGTCGATAGTATCGATCTTCTGCCGCATAGGCCGTAAAAATATGCGTCCAAGGCCATAGGCTACGACGGAGATAAAGACAACGGCCAGACCCCACAACATCACGACATGCCTGCGAAGTCCCTGCACGCTTGCATCATAGCCCGAGTTCTTAAGCACGATATGTTCAACACCCAGATGCCCGTTGGCTGCTTTAGAGACATAATACCAGTCGCCATTCGCAACATATGTCTTTTTCTCCAGATAGACCGCATCAAGCCTATCGCCATGGAGAAATTTCTTTTCTTTTCCATAAAGGGCGATCCCGTAGGGACTCTCTTTGGGAAGCATGTATTCTTTGGAGTTTTTCATATCTGACTTGATGATCTCTTCACCCTGCATGTCCGCAAAATGTTCCATCTTCATCTTCATCATCTCTAGAGAGTTGCGTGCTTCGTTTTCATAGATCAAAAATGCGATGACGCTTAAAAGCAGGACTGAGGAACCCACATAAAGAAGGATAAAGTTGATAAGCGACTTGCGTTCGTAATCACTAAGCTTCAATCTTAAACCCTTCCCCGTGAATCGTTTTGATAAGGTCCTTGCCGATGACCTGCCTGAGGTTTTTGATGTAGGTCCTCAGCGTCGCGTTGGAGGGGACCTCATCATAATTCCAAAGGTTGTCGATGAGTTCCTGGGCACTGACTGCCCGATTGATATTGCGTAAAAGATAATGCAGTATCTCAGACTCCTTTTTTCGAAGCTTCTGCTTATCGACACATTGGGTTACAGGATCGAATCTCTGTCCGTCAGGAAGAAGCATGGTATCATCATTGAGTCTGAAGACCTTTTGTATCTGCAAAAGGCGGGCATCCAGTTCTTCCATATCAAAAGGTTTCTTGATATATTCATCTGCCCCTACGGCATAACCGCGCTTAAGGTCTTTGGTGGTGTTAAGTGAGGTGACAAAGACTGCCGGTGTCTTGATACCGTTGTCTCGGATACTTTCAACAAGTGAGAAACCGTCAATATGCGGGACATTGACATCAAGAAGAAGCAGATCGAAGTGTTCTTTGAAGATCAAGGCTTCCGCCTCTTCTCCATCTTCACATCCGATGACTTCATGACCGCTGTCGATGAGATGCTCCAATAAGATCTCATGCAAGACAAGGTCATCTTCCATCAGCAGTATTTTCACATTGAACTCTTTCTACCGGACAAATCCGATATATAAGATAGCCGCCCAGATAGCACCTGTCAGGATGAGGCTTAAAAAGACCAATGCCGCTCCGGCATCTTTTGCCCGTTTTGCCAGTTCATGGTAATCCAGCGTCACCAGGTCGACTACACGTTCTATCGCAGAATTTGTCACTTCTGCCATAATAGGGATAAACAGAGATAGCGACAATATGGCCTTAAGATGAAAGGCCAAAGGCAGAAACCAGGCTGCGATATTCATGACGACAAACAGAAGGATCTGCAGTTTAAAAGAAGACTCATGCTTTGTTATATCGACTAATCCGGCTAAGGCATAGGTCGTGTTTTTAAAAAGTGTGTATTTGGGTTTATTGAGTGACATGGTCTTTCCTGTAGCTGTATTTTATGATTAAACGTGTGTAATTATAGTGTAATTAAAAATGAGGCAGATCACGGTGTACTATACACCGTGCACTTTAAGAAGTGCTGTCTTGCCTACCATCAGGTCTATACTCATCTTCATACGCTTGAAGACACTCTCCTGTCGGTATTCGAGATTGTACTTGGAGCAGACCTCTTTGACGACAGGCTGCATCTTTTGATATTGGCTAAGCGGCAGGTTTGGAAAGAGATGATGCTCGATCTGATAGTTCAGCCATCCGTGTGCGAAATCGATGATGTCCGAACCTGTATTGTAATTGACAGAGCCCATGATCTGTCTGAGATAGAACTCGCCTTGAGACTTGTGCGGTTCATCAAAACGGTAGATGTCTTCAGCCGAATGGTTTGGGACAATCACCAAAAACGAATGCAGGTTCGCGAAAAGTTCGGCCATTACCGTGATGATAAAGGCAGTATAAACAGCTTCCCGGCCAAAGGGCAAGAACAGTAAAGGGATAAGGACAAACCTTACAAGAGCATAAGGCAATACATAGTTCTTCCACAGTTCAAGACCATTGCGGGTAAAAGGGGTGTACTCGAGCTTGGCAGACTCTTTCAGGTTGTGTTTTCTACACTCTTTGTTTTCCAAGATACGCAAGGTGTTAGGTGCATAATAGGTCAGCTTCCATGTTGCCGCCAAAAGCGTCACAAAAACATATTTGCTCCATAAAGGAAAGTCTCTGATTGCACGCAGGTTCAACTCTATATTATCAGGATCCTCTTTTTCGCCAAGGTGATAGTGATGCATGATATTGTGCTCATACGCCCATGCATCCGGTTTTATCCAATCCAGCCAATCTACATAACGGCGTATTCCTTTGCCAAAGCCGGCCTTTGTATAGCGATACGGAATATTCTCCACCTTGTCATAAGCACCATGTAGGATTGGATGGGCTACATTTGCCCAACGGGAGACATTTCCTATCCCTATCGCTGCTGCAGCCAATAGTGCCATCAGCCAGAAACCCAGGGGAGTCATCCCAGAGCTGTCAAGATAGCTGATCAAAACGATCATAAAATAGCCCAAAGCACTCAGTACCCTTCCCCATCTTTCAAGTTTGAGAAGATGTTGAAAATCTTCCCAGGTCGGTGCTCCTATCGTCTGTTTGATTGCTTCTATATCCTCTTGAAGTCGTTCTTTGTCAATATCCTCATATCTTGCATACTCTTGCCCCACTCTGTTCCTTTATGACTACACTCTAATTTTTTCGGAATTATACTGGCTTTATAGTTAGGAGAAGATTGGGAGGATACACCATATCAGTATAGGTTATAATGAACTTTATGCTATAGTCTAAGCCTTATCCGGACAAGGAGCAATGGCATGACAGTGAGGATCGATCGATTTTTGCATAGCGGTTTTGACTTTAATGAGACAGAGAGCCTGCTGAAGTTCAAATTCAGAATGCTTAACTTGGTCCTGCTCATCGTTACTTTCTTCAGTTCGCTTTTTGGATTCATGAGCGATATTGATCTCAATGACGTCGGGCCTATTCATTCAAAAGTCAATTATGGCTACAGTGCTTTCTCACTTTTCCTGATCTATTTTCTGAGACGTTCCAAACAAAACTATATTACTACCGTCAATGCCCTTTTCATTGCCTCTTTGCTGACCTTTACCTCTGCTCTTGCCTTGGTACCCCAGGACGAATTCAGAATGATATGGTTTTATCTTCTGATCTATATCGCCTATATCCTTAGCGGCAAGACAGCCGGGATCGTCTTTACTGTAGCATCTATAGCCGTCATCATCACTGCCTATTTCTTCACTGATCTTCAACTTTCATCTGTCGCTATCACTTCGGGTGTTCTGGGGTTAGTCATAGGCAGCTCTCTTTCGTGTGTCTATACCAACAAAGCGACCGACTATGAGAACAGCCTTCAGCAGAAGAATGCCGAACTTCACATCCTCGCTTCAACGGACGGGCTGACAGGTATTATGAACAAAAGGATCTTCACCGAAGTATCAGAGCATTATTTTGAGACAGCGCAGCGCCAACAAGATGACTTGAGTCTCTTGATGCTCGACCTTGACCTCTTTAAGAAGATCAATGACCATTATGGCCATGCTGTCGGTGATCTGATCCTGATACGTTTTGTCGAGACTATACAGACACTCTTGCGAAGAAGCGATATCTTTGCCCGCATAGGAGGCGAAGAGTTTGCGATCTTACTCTTCAAGACAAGCAGTAAGGATGCTTTGATCCTTGCTGAAAAAGTACGTAAGAAGGTCGAACATATCTATTTTATCCATGATGGACAGAACATCTCCGTGACTACCAGTATCGGCATCTCTCAAAACCGAAGCAGCGACACGGTATTTGATGAGATATTCCTACGTGCAGACAAGGCACTCTATCAGGCCAAAGAAAACGGACGCAACCAGATCTCTACTATAGACTAGCTCCTCTGCGTATCTGTAGAAGCTTGTTTATCAATACAGACATACACATCTATCTCACCGCTGGCGGGACGCATCATGACCCATTGTGCGGTTTCCCAGTTTAAGACAGGGACCTCTTTATACGCAGATACAAGCCTCTCTTGCATAGAAAATTCTGAACTTTTTGTAAGTTCTTCTTTTAAGATCTTTTCACGCTTCTGGGAATTTCTAAGAAGCTCTGAGTCATACCAATCTTTTTCACTCATCTCATCCAGATAGGGTGCTTCATTATGCGCTATAAAAGGCGAACTTTCAAGGGCATAATGATTAGTCTGTATCAAGATCTCGTCCTCTCCCATCTCTCTGATATGTACCCTGTTCCTTTGTCCGAGTTCGATGACACAGGCCTCCCCTCTTTTGTCACCGCACAGACTTATAAAACAGGGTGAACCGACTGCCCATGAACTGACTTTTTGGACAGCACTTTTGTAATCTGTGATCGTCCCATCTTCAAGAAGCTGGCGTATTAAAAAGGTAGGATCTGATTTAAACTTTGCCGAACGTTTCCACGGCGCATAGTTTATTGCTACTGAAAACCCTTTTTTCGTACCAGTAAGGACACCGACCATGGCCGTTATCCCTGCGATCTGCGCCACCTCATCTTCTTTGGCATTCACAAAAGAGAACTTTCTTGTGGAGTGTGCGATGTCATTCGCACCTTTCCAGTCCAGGCTTCGAAAACAGAGCATCTCCTCGTTTTTCTCATCCCAGGCCATCACGACAGAACACCCCATATGCGCCAGAGTGTACTGTCTTTGTAAAAATGCCATCAACGGTGCTGAGATATTTGAACAGCATACTGCCAGATAGTCACTTTCATCCCTGTAATGCCCCCACCATCGGTATACCGTGTTGTACAGCAGTGATGCACTCATATGTACCAAAGGCTTTGGAACACCCACATTATAGACAAGATCGCTCATCGCCACACAGAGTCTTCTCATGTCATCAGCATCCTTCGCAATAAGCTCCTTCCATATCTCTTCGGGCCTGTCTGCTTCAAAATAGACACGGCGTAGCTGTGTTACCTTGGTGATATCTTTATAAGGATTACTTAACATTGCATAATTCCATTGCCAGTTTTTTAGCTCCGGCAAAATCGCTTTTTCCTGTTCCAAGTTTTGGGATGTTCTCGACGTCAAAAACTTGAGAAGGTATGCTCAGCGGGTTCATACCTGACTCGAGCAGAGCTTTCTTTAGGGCTTCATGCTCCAAATAGCCTTGTATCAGCAAGATTACCTTCTCTCCTTTTTTATCATCCGCAATATTGACTGCCAACAGATCGACTTCAGGGTCATTGATAAAGTTCTTTATCTCGGCTTCGATACTTCCCAAAGAGACCATCTCTCCGCCAAGTTTGGCAAACCTTGAATATCTGTCAACAATAAACAGATAGCCATCTGCATCAATATGACCTTTATCTCCTGTCTTGTACCACATAAAACCGTCGATCTCTGTCATCGCTTCCAAAGTCTTTTGTGTGTCTTTAAGATAGCCAAGCATCGTCTGCGGACCTCCGACAAGTATCAGTCCGTCTTCGTCAGCCGCGACTTCTTTCATCGTGACAGGATCAACGACTTTAAAGGCCGTTCCAGGAAGCGGAAGTCCGACACTCCCTTCCTTACTCCCGACCTGAACCGTATACCCCTCCGTTTCAAGGACATCCGGAAGATTGACACTGGCTACAGGTGCACATTCTGTGACGCCGTAACCTTCGAGGATAGTCTTGTTAAACCTTTGGCCAAAAGCTGTCTTGACCTCAGGACTCAGTTTTTCTGCACCCGATACGACCAGACGCAAAGAGTCAAACATCAAAGGATGCACTTTCTTGTTTTTGCTATAGAGCCTGAAGAAAGTCGAGGTACCGAACATAACGGTCGCATTGAACCTTGCAGCACTTTTTCCTATGCCAAGAGCATCTGTCGGATCAGGATGACAGACCATAGGAATTCCTTCTATCATAGGAAGCCAGGTCACCGCAGTCAGACCGAAAGCATGAAAGAGCGGCAATGAAGCCAAGATGACATCCTCATCCTGCATATTCAAGATATCCGAGACCTGCTTGACATTGGACATAAAGTTTTGATGGCTGAGCATAACGCCTTTTGGCTCCCCTTCTGAACCCGAACTGAACAAGATCGCAGCGACAGAATTGTTAGGTACTCTCCTGATATAGATCCATTTCAAAAGAAAGGATGGCAATATCTTTACGAATAACAGCGTACTCAGTGATTTTATCTTCGGTATCGCTTCTTTTAAGGCTTCTAGGTAGACGACATTCAGTCCTGTTAAAAGCGCCTGTGTATCAAAGCCCTTGGCATTGAGTTTGGCCACAAACTGTCTGGAGGTATAGACCGTCTTTATCTCAGCCTTTTGGATAGCCGACTGAAGAGCACCCAATGAGGCGGTATAGTTCAGGTTGACAACCGTCTTTGCGGCCATAAGCGTGGCCATGTTCACAAGAGCGCCTGCTGTAGTGGTCGGCATCAAGATGCCGATGTTCTGCTCCTCATGTTTTTTTATAAAACCGGCAAAAAGGATAGAGCCGGTCAAGGCTTTTGTATACGAAAGAACCGTGCCTTTTGAATCCGCCATACAGAGTTCGGATCCCTGACGACATGCGGTATCAACCCATGCTTCTTGCATGCACACAAGAGTCTGTGTATAGCGTTTCCAAGAAGCAAAGGAGAGTTCAAAGACCTTCTGCTTGACTTCGATACTGCTGCTGTTGATAGCTATCGGTTCTGATAAGGAGAGGATGACCTCGCGTTTGCTGCGCTTCTTTGATCTTTGAAACTTCTCTGACGAACGCGAAAAGCGGCTTCCCCACATACCCTGAAGGTAAAATGGCACGATGACGGCATCAGCATCTTTCGCCATCAGCTCAAAACCTCTTTTAAACTCAGAAAGCTGTCCCGTACGGCTGATCGTGCCTTCAGGAAAAAGACAGACGACTTCACCCGCGTCAAGCAGGTTCTTTACTACCTGTGAAGCCTCTTTGGCCCCTCTTGGCGAAATAGGTATTACCTTGAAAAAATCCAGAAATGCTTTGAGATACCATTTCTCATAGATACCCCTGTCCATGACAAAACGTACATGCCGAGGAAGCGACATCTGTATCAGAGCCCAGTCGAGCCACGAGATATGATTTCCAAGTAGCAGTACACCTCCGCTTTGAGGAAAGTTCTTCAGTCCCATCACATCGATCTTTATACGGCGCGAGATCAATGAAGCGATCAAAAAGATGACCATAGACTGTGGAATATAGCGGATAACATATACAGAGCCGAAAAAAGCCACCAGAAGGACAAGATAAAACAGTCCGATACTCTTGATACCGAAATAAGCAAAACAGGCTGTCAGGACCAAAAAGGAGAACATCGCAACATTCTGTACAAAGTTATTACCGGCCAGGACCACACCCAGTTCATGTTCTTTGGCATTGAACTGTATCAATGCGTTAAGCGGGACGATAAAAAGCCCGGAAAAAAAACCAAAACCAAAGAAGTTCAGACCATGTATCAAAGGGTCTTTGACTAAGGTCAAGAGCAGCAGCGAAAGCGTAATACCCAAAGCACCCAACGGTATGGTACCCGTCTCGATATAATGTTTTGACACCTTTCCAGAGACAATGGAACCGATAATAATACCGATCCCAGCCAAAGCCATCATCCCCTGAACCAAGACAGTGTTCATAATATCAAGGCTCTCTTTCGCATAAGCCGGAAAACTTGCCAAAACTACCTGAGATACTGACCAGAAGAGCGAAAGTCCTATAATAGAGTGAAAGATAATACTATTCTTTGTTATATTTTGGATATTGTTTTTAAGGTAGCCGCCGCTAAGATATTGTTTAATATCAAAATGGATATCGGCTTTGACCTTGGTGTCCGGCAGCCTGTAAGCCATACCCAGTTCTATCACAGAACCCACGACAAGGGCCCATCCCAGAGGTGCTATAGCAAGCAGGATCTCTTCTGAAGATGTGTAAGTGACACCCTCCAAATAGTTCTCAAAGAAAATGGAATAGACAAATATACCTGCCAAGATCGCTACCGTAGTCACCGCCTGTACTATTCCGTTTCCAAGTGTCAAAAAACCGCTTCCGACAAGCTCTTTAATGTAACCGTATTTTGCCGGAGAATAGACAGCCGACTGTACTGCCAGAATAAAGGTGAGCATAAAAGCAAGTTCAAAAGCGCCCTTGTAATACGAAAGCGTTATGCCCAGTGTGATAAACACAGCGGCCCAGGCCGAGATACGCATGATCTGGTTTTTGGTGTACTTGTCAGACAGAAAACCCGAAGGCGAATAGAGCAGGATAAAGGGAATCAGGATCAGAGCATTGACGATAGAAGTAAGGATGACCTGTTCCGTTCCGTCATAGACCTTGAAGACGGTATTTTGGATGATGATCTTGTGTCCGAGGTCAGTAAAGGCATTTAAAAATGCGACGATGATATAGGGGAAGAGTCCCTTTATTTTCCATATTCTAGGCATGGGTTCTCCTTGTGTGCTCTTTTTTGGTATGAATGTTGAAGATATAGGGTTTTAGAGAGAGGATGAGATCAAGGAAGAGTTCCTGGGCATGGTTCTGAGCCTCACTGTCATTTTCAACAAGCTCTGCCCCCAGTTCGTATTCCAGAACCGCCAGCTCTTTTGCCGACTTCAGGTAAGCCTCTAAAAGCGCTGGCGTCTTGCTGCAGTTTCGCAGATCGTTCAAGACCTGCAGCATCTTCCAGCTGCTGTCACTGAAACACCCCTTGTGAAACTCCAGGACCCCCTCTTTGATATAGGACTCAATCATCTCCTTGTCCAGGTCATAGACCTCAAGTGCCTCGTCCATACTTTTGTACTGCTTCTCTTTGACCCCGGTCAGAAGATCAAGCTTTTGTATCAGACCGTCTACGCCGTTTTCAAAATCGAAACGGTTGTCATCGAAGATCTGCTTTATCTGGGTGATCGTATAATGGAGCTGGTTTTGAAGGGTCTTTATCAAACGGACTCTGTCTATAGAATCGTCTGCATATAAGTGGAGATTGGGTTTGGGCTTGCTTGGTTCTTGAAGCAGACCTTCTTTGACATAAAAAAGAAGGGTCGAGCGGGTCTCGCCTGTCCCTTGCATCAGTTCGGCCATCTTGATTGCCATAGCACTCTCCTGTTATTTAATCTCAACAGTATGGCAAAATAAATAAAAAGTGTCAAGTGTCACTTAACACTTTTTATGATAATCCTAATGGGCATATTCTATAGCACGGCTCTCACGGATGACATTGACTTTGATGTCACCCGGAAAGTTCATCTTGGACTCGATCTCTTTGGCGATCTCTTTGGCAAGCAGTGAAGCTTCGTCATCATTAAGCAGCTCAGCATTTACGATAACACGGACTTCACGGCCTGCATTGATAGCATAAGCCTGCTTGACGCCGTGTTTTTCAGAAGCGATCTCTTCTATCTCAGTAACACGTTTCAGATAAGACTCAAGCACCTCGCGTCTGGCGCCGGGTCTCGCAGCAGACAGAGCGTCGCCTGCGCAGACTGCTGCACATTCGATACTCTTGATCTCTTCAAGCCCGTGGTGTGCCGGAATGGCATTCAAGACAACAGGATCCTCGTTATAGGCAATGGCAAGCTCAAGGCCCATATCGACATGGTTCCCGCCTTTGTCATGCGTCAAGGCCTTGCCTATATCATGCAAAAGACCAGCCCGCTTGGCCAAGGTCTCATCACCGCCAAGTTCGGCTGCGATAATGCCGGCAAGGTTCGCGACTTCAAGAGTATGTGCCAATGCGTTTTGTCCGTAAGAAGCACGATAACGCAAACGCCCGATCAGTTTCAGAAGCTCAGGATGGATCCCGGTGATGTTCATATCTCTGGCGATCTGTTCGCCCTCTTCAAAGACAGAATCCTCAAACTCGTCCGTCACCTTTTCAAAGATCTCTTCGATTCGTGCGGGCTGTATACGGCCGTCTTCGATCAAGAGTTCAATAGTACGTGTTGCTATTGCCCGTCTGTATAGATTGAAACTGCTCAAAATGATCGCATTAGGCGTCTCATCGATGATGATGTCGACACCAAGAAGCATTTCCAGCGTCTTGATATTCCTACCCTCTTTACCGATAATACGTCCCTTGAGTTCATCATTATTAAGATGGACTGTATTGACAAGACGTTCTGAAGCAAATTCACCGGCAAAACGCGATGTTGCCTGTGCAAGAATATAATTCGCCTTGCGCTGAGCCTGGTCTTTTGCTTCTTGCTCATATTTGCGTACGATATGCGCGATATCTGCACGCGACTCTTCTTCTGTCTTTTGAAGTATAAGTGCCTTTGCTTCTTCGCGGGTCAGTCCCGCACTGCTTTCTATGATCTTTACCGCCTGATCCGAACGGATCAAGTAATCTTCTTTTTGTCTCTCCATAGCACGTGTAGTACGTTCCAGCTGCAGCTTGATGTTTTCGATCTTGGACGCCTCGATCTTGATACGTCTAAGTTCTTCTTCTTTAAAGTCCTCAAAGCTTGTCTCTTTGTCTTCCAAGTCCTGAAATCGTGCTTTTAATGAGCGCTGAGCATCTTCAACTGCGTCATCAAATCTTTTTTTAGCCCTGATCTCGATCTCTTCGGCCTTGAAACTCGCCTTGTGAAGAAGAAGTTCTGCTTCTGAATCTATCGCTTTGGCTTTGGCTCTTGCCTGCTCGATAAGCCCGTCAAACTGTGCGTTGCTTAATTTTTTGGAGATCAAAAATCCGATTACTCCGCTGACGGTGGCTATTCCACCGCCTAAGAGAATCTGATTTAACATTTGGTTTCCTGTATTTTATAGTTTTTGGCGAAATATATATATCAGCTTGGACATCATAGTCATCGGTGATCTTTTCATCACAGATGCAGGTATCCAGCTGAATAAAAATGGTGATGGGTTTTTTTGCAAGGCTTGAGAAAAATCTGTCATACATTCCCTTGCCAAAACCGATTCGTTTTGCATCTGAGTCCACCCCGACTACAGGTACAATAGCGACATCAACATCTTGAATTTTTTGGTGTGTCATATTTGGCTCACTTACACCGAAATCACCCCGTGCCAGTGGCAGTCTGTATGGTACCATCTTAAAACTTTCGCCTACCATAAACGGTACATAACATTTTTTAATACTTCGCTTTTGCTTTTGTAATAATGCTCTGAGATCGACTTCAAAGTCTAAAGGAAGGTAGAACAGTATCGACTTCGGATTGATATCTTCCAACAGCTCGTCTAAAATCTCCATCAGCTTATGTTCTTTGTACTTTTTACTGACAGAGACTGCTGCTTTTAGTTTTTTAACGCAGAGTTTGCGAAACGATGTCTTATCTATACCCACATTAAGCCTTAATATTATAATATCGCTGTATCTATAGGTGTTATTACTTGCTTTACACCAATTTTGTTGTAATATTTCAACAATATATCTAAAGGACTTTATAAATGTCATTAAAACATTTCGCGATTGCTCTCACTGCTGTCATATTTCTTGGGGCCTGCAGTGATTCTTCACATGATGGAGGTCTTGACGGGCTTGTCTCAAAATCTTCTTATGATCTTACAGACCTTCAGGGTATCGAATATGAAGTCATCAAAGAGGGGAACAACTTCAGTATCACGAACCTTGAAGACAAAGTCATAATCTTTGATATCTTTGCGACCTGGTGTCCTCCTTGCCGTGCAGCTGCACCGAACCTTGCCGCCTTGCAGAAGAAACACAGCGGTAAGGTCAAGGTCATCGGCCTGCTTATCGAAGAAGACAAATCCAATGATTATGTACAGCGCTTTGTTGACACCTATCATGCCGATTATTCGATTTCCAATGCAGAAGACAATAGAAACCTTTCACGTGCCATTGCTTCTTCAACCGGTGTAGGCCAGAACTTTCCTATCCCTTTTATGGTCATGTATTATAAGGGTAAATACATTAATCATTATGTCGGTGCTATCCCAGAAGAGATGGTGGAAAACGATATTGACAGGGCCTTGGGAAAATAATGCTGGGTTTTTTTAAAAAAGGGCTAAGCAAGACTGCCGATGCCATCAAGACGATCATACCCAAGAAAAAAGTCACCCTCTCCAAGGATGAGCTTGAAGAGGTCTTGCTTGAGGCCGATGTCCATTACGACCTTATTGAGAAGATATTGTCCGAGATCCCTTACGACCAAGTCAAACGCGAACATCTTGAGTCGAAACTTTTAGCCTGTTTCAACTGGGCCTATTATGATGAAAAAGAGTTCACCTCGCCAAAGGTCCAACTGATAATAGGCGTCAACGGGGCCGGAAAGACGACCACCATCGCCAAACTCTCTCAAAAATGTCTCAACGAGGGGAAAAAAGTGATGCTCGGTGCAGCAGATACCTTTAGAGCGGCCGCAATTGAGCAATTAAGCCGCTGGGCTGAGAAGATCGGTGTTCCGATCGTCGCGACATCTCAGGGACATGACCCTTCGGCCGTTGCCTTTGATGCGATAACATCAGCAAAGGCAAAAGGGTTTGACAATGTCATTATCGACACAGCCGGCAGACTTCATACACAGACCAATCTGTCAAACGAACTTAAAAAGATCGTACGTATATGTGACAAGGCTCATGCCGGTGCACCGCACGACAAGATACTGATCCTTGACGGGACACAGGGAAACTCTGCTATCGATCAGGCACGTGCCTTTAATGAGATGGTCTCTATCGATGCCATCATCATCACAAAACTTGACGGGACTGCCAAAGGCGGTTCAGTATTCAGTATTGCCTATGCTCTTGAGATACCTATACTTTACATCGGTGTAGGTGAGACTGCTGATGATCTTCTGGCTTTTAACAAGCATGAGTTTGTCAGCGATTTTCTTGATGCTATTTTCATAGAAGACGAGGCAGCTTAAAGCGAACACAGCTGAGTGTCCGCTTTTATTGAAAGATGACAGTTTGTCATCTCTTGGTCTATTCTCCTTATTTTGTATTACACTCTATTTTTATTTGACAAGGAAAACACACCATGAGCAAAAAGAAAACGACCCTCTTTGAATGTCAGCACTGCGGTCTGACATCACCGAAATGGATGGGTAAATGTACCAGCTGCGGTGCATGGGACTCCCTTGTTGAACTTAATGAGCATGAAAAAGAGATCATCAAACTCACTTCCGCTTCGCCATCAGGCTCAGCCAAAGCAAAGCCTATCACCGAGATCGTCGAGACGGAAGTCGAACGTTTCAGTTCGGATGACACCGAACTCGATCTGGTATTGGGTGGAGGCATTGTTCCCGGCTCTCTGACACTGATCGGAGGAAGCCCCGGTGTCGGAAAATCGACACTTTTGTTAAAGATAGGCTCTAACATCGCTAAACAAGGCAAAAACACGCTTTATGTCACAGGGGAAGAAAGCGAAGGCCAGATAAAGCTGCGAGCGAACAGATTGAATGCCAATCACAAGGACCTTTACCTTCTAAGCGAGATACGGCTTGAGCAGGTAATGCTTGAACTGGGGGAAAGAAAATATGAATGTATTATCATCGATTCTATCCAGACCCTCTATTCTGAGACGATAAGCTCCGCTCCCGGCTCTGTGACACAGGTCAGACAGATCACTTTCGATCTGATGCGCCTTGCCAAAGAAAAAAAGATTGCTATCTTCATCATCGGACACATCACTAAAGAGGGCTCAATAGCTGGCCCTCGCGTACTTGAGCATATGGTCGACACCGTCTTGTATTTCGAAGGCGACAGTTCGCAGGAGCTGCGCATACTTCGCGGATTTAAAAACCGCTTTGGACCGACTTCAGAGATCGGTGTCTTTGAGATGAAGGCTGAAGGTCTGATCTCGGCAAAAGACATCTCATCCAAGTTCTTTTCCAAGACAAATGCCCAACCTGGATCGGCCCTTACTGTTATCATGGAGGGCACACGCCCAATTATTCTCGAAGTACAGGCGCTTGTCTCTGATTCACATGCACCCAATCCCAAGCGCCAGGCCACCGGATTTGAGAACAACCGTCTGAATATGCTGCTTGCCCTTCTTGAACGCAAACTCGAGATCCCTCTTAACCAGTACGATGTCTTTATCAATATTACCGGAGGTATCAAGATCACCGAGACATCAGCAGACCTTGCTGTCTTGGCAGCGATCATCAGCAGTTTTAGAAACAGGGCGATCTCTAAAGAGACAGTCTTTATCGGCGAGGTCTCACTAGTCGGTGATGTCAGAGAAGTCTTCCAACTTGATTCCCGCCTTAAAGAAGCCTCCTTCCATAAGTTTTCCAAGGCACTTATTGCCAAAAAGCCAACTGAACTTTTCGGTCTGAAGTGTTATGAGGTCAATGAAGTGACAAAACTCATCGATTGGATGTAACTCTCCTTTCCCCTTTGAAAATCTTTCTGTCTGGCAACTCTTTAGTTTCCAGACAGAAGAAAAAACCCGCTTTATTCTTCTAAAATATTAAAACTTTTTGCACACATTCAACATTTCTTATGTATAATCAATGTAATAAATAAGAAGGACAATCTACATGGACAAATGTGGTATCGATGCAGAATATAGAGGTGAAGAGCGCTACAGTAAACTGTCTTTAGCCTATGCGAACAGTGAAGAAGAAAAAAAAGTCAATGATGCTATAGAAGAAGTGATTTCTCAATTTGAGGTCAAACCTCAGATATATACTTCAAATATCAATGACGGTCGCAAAGTCGTTGTTGTCGAATACCATGATGATTATGACAGAGATGCCGGTCAGATATTTGAGCAGATCATGAAAAAGCTTGATATTAAAAAGTGTCAATAACAAAGCTGAAAACTTTTTAATCTAAATAATCTTACTTAGACAACTTCCTGGTATGGGTCAGACAAAACTAATGCATGATCCGTATCAGAACAGATATCGGCAATAATAACAAGTGAACCAAGTCCCTCATTACTCTTCTATCGACAGAGAAGTTGCCAAAACACCCCTATCCTCGTCCTACCAGTCCAGAAAGAGGAACAGTGAAGAAAGAAAATAGTTTGCGACAAAAATAGAGACAGCGGAATAGACGACAGCCAGAATAGTCGCCTGCCCCACACCTCTTGCTCCGCCTCTGGTAAAATAGCCCATATACGTACCAATTGAACTGACTATCAGACCAAAGAAAAAAGCTTTGATCAGTCCACTTCCAATGTCACTAAAGTGGCCCAGTCGCATAATAGTGTCTTGATACGAGATAGGATTTACATCAAGGACAAGTGTTGATATATAGTAGGCACTCGTTATCGCTACAAAATCAAATACAAGTACAAGCATCGGTAAGGAAAGTGTCGTTGCGACAATTCGGGGTACTATCAGGTATTTCTTTGAGTCAACGCCCAAGGTCTCAATAGCATCTATCTGTTCCGTCACCCGCATCGTACCGAGCTCTGCAGCCATAGCACTGACTGCACGAGAGATCAGCATCAGACTTGCGAAGACTGGTCCCAGTTCTTTGGTTATCGAGACAAAAATAGTATATCCCATGAAACTTTCCACACCGAAATCATGAAAGCCGTTATAAAGCTGTATCGATTCGACCATACCGGTAAACATTCCCGTAAGTGCGACAACGCCTATCGTACCGATGCCAATGACCTCGATCTGTCGAAATAAAAGCTTAGTACGGGAAAAGGTAGTAAAGAGAAGAGGCAAAACATGCATCTGAAAAAGTATGAAGGTCCCAAACTTGCTCAACAAAGTCGCACTTTGGACTATAGGTCTTCCTATAGCAGAAAAGAAACTTTCAATGACACTTTTAACCACTGCTGCTCCTATTAGTTAGCAGATTGTAACGAAATAATAAATAATTGTCTCTGAATGAGGCTCTAAAGTCTTTACAAACTTTTCTACTTCGCTATAATAGACATATAAAAATTAGGAGAGTTCTATGGCAGAAGAAGAGACAGAAGGACAAGAGACAGGAGAGACAGGTGGAAAAAAATCCAGCAATCTTGTCCTAATCATCATTATAGTGGCTCTTGTCCTCGTTTTACTTGTTGTTGGTGTTGTCGTTGCGATGTTGGCGGGCGGAGATGACACCCCTCAAAGTTCGAATCCCGCGGTAAAGGAAAAGTCCGAGAAGATGATGGACTCAATGGAAGTCGGTCCCATGTTTCCTCTGGATACCTTTACTGTCAACTTGTTAAGCGACAGTGGCCGCCGTTATCTTAAAGTACAGATGAACCTTGAGCTTGACGGAGAGCAGCTTGCAGCTGAACTAGAGAGCAAGACAGCTGTCGTACGTGATGTCGTGATCAGGCTTCTTTCATCCAAGACTCTTGAGGAGATCTCCACCGCCAAAGGCAAAGACAAACTCAAAGAGCAGATCGTCAATCAGCTCAACCTTCGTTTGAGAGATGGAAATCTTAGGCATGTCTATTTTACAGAGTTTGTTGTCCAATAGACAGCTATGATAGGAATAGATCTAATCAGACTTGATCGCATGAAGGGCTCAATAGAGCGTTTCGGCGACAAGTTCCTTCAACGTTTTCTTTCTTCCGATGAGATATTAATGGTAAAAAACCACAAGACAGCAGCCGGCTTTTGGGCAGCTAAAGAGGCCTGTGCAAAAGCTTTGGGTTGTGGGATAGGGAAAGAGTGCGGTTTTCATGACATCATACTGTCCAAAACACCCAAAGGCGCTCCGCAGATAACACTTTCTAAGACTTTATTGGAAGATTACAACATCACAGGCATGTCCGTATCAACCACCCATGATGGTGACTATGCTATTTCTGTTGTAGCCATAGAGACCTACCGGCCTTAAGCTCTTATCATCCGCCTCCGACAAAGTCTAAAAGTTCGACCTTATCACCGTCATTAAGAGAATGGCTATCCCAGATATCCTGTTTGACAATGTTCATATTGACGGCAGCAGCCATGACCTTATCGACAATATTAAGCTCTTTCATCATCTCCAAGAGGGTCATATCTTTTTCGTATTCTTTTGTTTCGCCATTTACTATGATCGTCATATGTTTCCTTGACTATTATTATGTAGACTTCTGCAATTTGTGAAAGTATACCACTTCTTCGTCAGAAGACATTGATTATTTTTCACTAAATAAAAAATATAAATTTAGAGCGCCCCTAGACAAAAATAAAATTTGATGAGACGATAACAGCTCTTGTATATACTTTTAAAGTCTATTGAGTATACCTGAATCGTATCATCTTGAAGCGCTCGCCCATAAAGGAGGGTAAGATCAGCTGTTTTGCACGTTCAAGCTCATGAATATAGATCTCTTCACCACCCTGCTCTTTCAGTATTTCTAAGAGTTCCAAAAGACCCATATCGACCAGAGCAAGCGCTTGGGTCTTGAAATCGACCATCTCTATACCTGCTTCGTTGTAAGCATCTTTTATATGCTCAAAGGTAACATCATAAGTGATATCCGTTTTTGCAAATACATCTTCAAGAAGCAGCCCTTCTTCAAAAAGAGGAAGGACTTCATGTTCTTTGTATATACGTATCGAGAAGTCGGGTCTTGCCTGCATCTCTCCATAATCAAAAGTCATAAACTCAAAGGTCTTGGCCGCTTCCTTCATCTCAAGAGCGAATTCTTCATAACCGACGCCTATCTCGCCTTTGTCCTTATGATATCTCTTTGCCTTTTCACTCAGCCATGGATTTTCTTCTTTAAAGACGATCTTGCCCTCTTCGACTGTACACATCTTCTCTTTATAGATAAGCTCACAAGGAAAAGCGTCAAAGATCTCATTCGCAATAAAAAAGGCGTTCGGTAACTCAAGTTCTTTAAGCGATTTCACCTGTTTTAAAGAGACCGCATCCCCAAACGACTCCTGAAAATACCGGCGCTGTTCTTCCTGCAGAAAATCAAAACGCTCGACTATAGCAAAAGAGAGTGTATTTAAAAGCTCAGGACGGAGCGTATAGATAAACTGTACGATATCGGCCAGAAGATAGCCTTTATGTGCACCTATCTCGCATATAGTCGTATCTGCTGGCAAAAAGCCTTCATCAATAACAGAGATGATATGTTTGGCGATACTCCCCCCAAAAAACTTTGAAGCCGAAACAGAGGTGTAAAAATCCCCCTGTTTACCGATCTCTTTGTATTGTGTATAATATCCGGATTCGCCATAGAGCCAGTCATACATATAATCGCTAAATTTCATAAATTTCCATTCTTTGCCGTTTTAACTGAAACTTTTTGCTTTGCAAAACAAGCACGGCTAGTTTTCATCATTGATCAGCTTTTCATACAGATTTAGCAGTTCAAGCTGTTTATCCAGTTCAAATATCTTTTGATCGACCTTTTCTATCTCGACAGAGTTTGCAAGGTTTTGAACATCATACCGGGTCTTGTAACCGGCTTTGTAAAGCTGCTGCGTATCATCTAAGAGCTGAGAATAAAGCGCTTCATTTTCGATCGAAAGCTCTATCTTCTTATCAAAGTTCTTCAGGTTTTGCGTCACCTGTTCATACAGAGCTGTTAGTTCACGTTTCTTATCTTCTATCACTACCAGTGATTTCAGATATTCGACCTGAGCTGATTCTATGTCTCTGAAGGTATTGAAATCAAGCGGCATGCTCGCCTTAAGCCCATAATTATAATATTGTGTTTCCGGAGGACTGGAGACAGAGGGACCCCCAAATGAAGGATATTCCAGTTTGTCCCAGTTATACCCGGCAGTAATACTGACAGAAGGCAGATACTTGGCAGTCGTGACATTGCTGTTATAACGGTTTTTATTGCCTTCGCTTTTTGCCTGTTTTATATCGATATTGTATTCCAGGAACTGTTCTTCATCGATAAGGGACAAAGAGGGGATAGCCGCATCCTCATAGTTCATATCGCTGATCGCTTCAAATTTCGATATCAGTCTTTCCTGATTGGTCTGAAGATCATAGAGTAACTGCGTCACCCTGTTTTTTTCGATAATGGCATTGTTTAAAAAACCTGAGTCAAGCTGCCCGTTTAGGTACTGCTCTTTCGTCTGTTCCAAATTGATGCGGGAGTTGTCTATCTGAAGCGTCTGTCTTTGTATCTTAAACTTAGTCTGCCTGATCTGCATCAAAAGCGAGACCGCATCTTTGATCATCTTCTTCTTTGCGACATCGATGCTGTATTTGTTGTATTCATACGAGGCTTGGGCAAATTTGATCCCATAATAGATTCCGCCGCTTCTAAAGATTGGCTGGTCCATGACGATCGCTGCGTTTTGAGTCTGCTGGGTATTTGAACTCTGTTCGTTATAGGGGTTGCTTCGGGAGATACTGTAGCGTAACTGTAAAGGCTGTATCCATGAATCTCTCAGTTTTTTCTTTTCCAACAGAGACTTCTCATATTCATATGAGAACTCCTTCTGTTTGAGTCCCGAGATATAAGAGTCCAGGCTCAACTCTTCTGCATGTAAAAGAGAAAAAGCCAGAAGACTACATAGAAGATAATGCTTCATCTAAACGCTTGAATCCTTCCGAGATTTCCGCATCGCTGATCGTCAACGGAGGCAGGAAACGCAATGTATTGCGTCCTGCCTTAAGAACAAGCAGACCTTTTTCATGTGAAGTGCTGATCACAGCTGCCAAAGTATCGGCATCTTTGACACGAAGACCACGCATCAGACCAAAGCCGACACTGTCTAAAAAGATGTTCGGGTACTTCTTAAACATCTCATCAAGATGAACCTCAAACTTGATGAAGGTGCGATCCAGTTCTCCGCCGTTCTTACGCTCTTCCAAGATATCTAGAACAGTATTCGCTGCCGTTGTCACAAGGTAGTTTCCGCCAAAGGTAGAACCGTGGTCTCCCGGTTTAAACACATCTTTTTTAGAAGTCATGACGACACCTATCGGAACACCACCGCCAAGCCCCTTGGCCATAGTCACGATATCCGGTTCAATC
>JBFEIF010000019.1:0-28830 GCA_041553795.1 Sulfurimonadaceae bacterium | reverse complement strand
GGAAGAGGTCTATGCTGTCAAAGACAAGGTCATCTTCGGTAAGCGCAAGGTCAAGTCCTATTCAGAAGAAGAAAAAAGTCTTCAGGCCCTCTATCAGGCAGCCAAGGCATTAAGCGCCTACTGGTTTGAAGTGCCGTTTGAAAAGTTCACGATGATCAATGACGGACTTCGACCTTATGACGTCGATCTGGTCACAAAGCACAAACTCCTCTCTTACATCAAAGTCATGCTTTCGGGCATGGCGATCTGCGAGATCCATTATGGAGAACATTCGACCAATGTGGAGCAGGACCTCAAAGAAGTGAAGAAGATCGTCGAACTTATTTTAGAGAACTACGGGATGGGTGAACAGATCATACCGAGTGCCAAAGACAATGTGCATCTTATCAACATGCTCTATGCCGAGACAAAAGAGTTTCTTGGCGGGATGAAGGGACAGATCACGGCCTTGCAAAAAGAGATGATGCAACGCGAATATATCACCAAAGAGCAGATCAAGAAAGTGATGGATGAAGTTTTATAGCGGTTTTTCACTCTCCAAGGACATCTCTCTTTTTGAACCCTATCTAAAGGACTCTGAATTCTGTCTGGCAGGATTTAGTCTCGGTGCTATCAGGGCCTTTGAAGAAGTACTCGCATCCAAGACACGCATCGATACGCTTCAGCTTTTCTCACCCGCTTTTTTTCAGAACAAGAGCGATACCTTTAAGCGCACACAAAACATGTACTTTTCAAAAGACAGGGAAGCATATCTGAAGAACTTCCTTAGCATGTGTTTTTTGCCGGCAAAGATAGATACGCGTATCGAGGTAAAAGAGGGCAGTGCCGAAGAACTTCAGATGCTTCTCTCTTATGTCTGGAAGGCAGATGCCCTCAAAGCGCTTCAGGACAGAGGTGTGGAGATCGAAGTCTATCTGGGTAGTGAAGACAAGATCATTGACGCTGAAGCGGCAAAGGAGTTTTTTCTGCCTTATGCAACGACCTATATGATCAACCATGCGGGACATACATTAACAATGAAGGAAACAAACAGATGGAAATTAAGATCGGTGTTATAACAGCCTCGGACAGAGCCAGTGCGGGGATCTATGAAGATATCTCGGGTGTCGCCATTCAGGATACGATGAAGGCCTACCTCAAAAGCGAGTTTGAGATTGTCTACCGCTGTATCCCTGACGAACAGTCGGAGATAGAAAAGACGATGATAGAACTGTGTGACACAGAAGGCTGCTGCCTGGTCGTAACAACAGGCGGTACGGGTCCGGCACTTCGTGATGTGACACCTGAAGCGACGGAAAACGTCTGTGAGAAGATGATGCCGGGCTTTGGCGAACTGATGCGTCAGGAGAGTCTGAAGTTCGTTCCGACGGCTATCCTCTCCCGTCAGACAGCGGGCATTAGAGGAAAGTCACTTATAATCAATCTCCCGGGAAAGCCGAAGTCTATCCGTGAATGTCTGGATGCCGTCTTTCCTGCCGTTCCCTACTGTATCGATCTTATCGAAGGGCCGTTTCTGGAATGCAATGAAGAGGTCATGAAGCCTTTTAGACCCAAGGCCAAATAAGCCTAAAGCTTACAGGTCGAGCTTTATCCCGACCGGACAGTGGTCCGAACCGGTGATGTCTTGCATGATAAAGGCATCTTCAAGGCATTCGACAAGATCGTCGGAGATGAAGAAGTAGTCGATCCTCCAGCCTACGTTCTTGGCTCGTGCCCCTGAACGGTACGACCACCAGCTGTACTCCTCTTCTCTGTCTCCGTGGACATATCGGAAGGTATCGACATAACCATGCTCGACAAGCTTGTCCATCCATTCACGTTCGATCGGCAAAAAGCCCGAGGTCTTGGAATTCGCTTTTGGGTTCTTAAGGTCGATCTCTTTATGTGCCGTATTGACATCACCGCAGATGACGATAGACTTTCCGTTTTCTCTGAGTGTATTACAGTGATCTAAAAAGTCATCATAGAACTTCATCTTGACGGCCAGTCTCTCATCGTCTTTTTGACCGTTGGGGAAGTAGACATTGAAAAGGACGAAATCGCCATAGTCCTGCTCAAGGATCCGGCCTTCTCTGCCCAGGTCGATCTCATGTCTGACTTCCGTATACTCAGGGACCATCGCCGACCAGGTAGTGGTTCCTGAATAGCCTTTTTTATCGGCACTGTTGACAGCTCGGTGGGCGTATTTTAGTTCAAAAAGATCGTCTGGTATCTGATCTTCAAGGGCTTTTATCTCCTGGACACACAAGATGTCAGGCTCTCTTTCATCGATCCATTTAAGTGCATCTTTTGTGGCTACAGCGCGGATTCCGTTTACATTCCATGAGATTATTTCTATTGACACAATATTATTCCTGTTAGTTTCTTGCGGGATGCACTAAGGCATGCCGCTTGTTTTCGCAATTCTATCCAAGTAGAAGTGTAGGCGGGCTTAATGATAAAGCAGGAAGATCTCTTACAGAGAGGTTTTAGGTTAAGCCGTATGAAAAATATTGAAGGCATAAAATTTGCTTATAAGACTAAACGGAGATATGAAGGGAATCATATCTTCAAGGTATATCAGGGATGAGAATCTTGCCTTATAAAGGTACCATGATGAAGATCCTTTCTCATGAACTACAGATGGAGTCGCACTACAGTTTCTCGCAAGAACTGCTAAGTGCAAAGACCAGTTTTTTAAGTATGCTTCCCGAAGAGAACGAGGGGCTGGAAAGCAGGGAAGAGGGGCTCTCTTTCAGTCCTGCCGCTGTCGAAAAGCCTTTCGCGAAAAATTATGACAGACCGCGTACGCTTTTTGGTATCATCGAGAGTCTAATACATTCCCTGCATGAGCGAATGAACAGCGAAGTGGAAAGTATGAAAGAGAAAGCCGAGTCCGTACGCTCAAGACGACAGCTCTCTTTATATGAACGATTTGAGGAAAAAGAGTCTTTCTCCTTCTCGACATCGGGCTGCATACAGACGGATACACAAAAGATCGATATCGACATCGACTTTTCGATGAGCCGCTCTTTTGTCATAGAGAACCGCATCGATATCGCCAGAAGTTTTGACCCTCTGGTCATCAACTTCAAAGGTGAGATACCGGACCTGGATGAAAGACGTTTTTCATTTGATCTGGATAACGACGGTACCTGTGATCAGATATCGTCCTTAAAAGAGGGTTGCGGTTTTTTAGCCTTAGATAAAAATAAAGACGGCAAGATCAACGAAGGCTCTGAGCTCTTTGGTACGCGTCTTGGAAACGGGTTCGCTGAACTAGCCGAATATGATGAAGACCATAATAACTGGATAGACGAGAATGACGCAATCTTTGACAAGCTTCAGATCTGGTCAGCACAGGGATGCGAGGAGAAAGAACTTGTCGGACTGGGTGAAGTGGGTGTCGGTGCGATATTCCTGGGTGCAAATGATGCCGAGTTTACCTATAAGACATCTCAAAACGAGACGCTTGGAAAATTGCGTGCCAGCAGTCTGTTTTTGTTTGAGAACGGAGAGGTGGGGAACATCTCTCAGATAGACTTTGACCTTGGAAAAGAGCGCAAGGTTCAAAACACAAACACGCCTCTTGGAAAACTTCTACAAGCATAAGGGAAATCTTTTCTACACACCTGTTCGTTTAAACAGGTGTAAACTGCGTAAAACTGGGCTATTTTTTCTTTTTATATTATAATAATCGAAATTATTGCTCAGGAGCGAGAGTGAAAAATGAAATCTTTATAGAACTGTTCAGGTTCAATGCACAAACAGACTATCTTCCGTATTATCAAAAGCACACACTTCATTACAGTGAGACGGATACTGTAAATGACTTGCTTGTTCAGATGAACGAGATCGAAGCCTTCGGTTTTGATGAGAACTGCAATCTTAAAGTTAACACCAGCTATGTCAATGCAAAAGTCTTGGTAAAAGATATGGTGGCAAAGCACGGTAGCGAGATCCAGATCAATCCGATCAGCGAGTTCAGAGCGATGAAAGACCTTCAGATCGACAGAAGTGATTTCCTTCAAAAACTGTCGCTTTTGGATGACTATCTCGAAGCCGAAGCAAAGATCAGCTACCGAAAAAGCACGGAACTGGCCTATTATGCGTCAAATACGCTGAATTATAACAGAGACTATATCGGTGACCATGTCCTTATCATTGCGGCTGATCTTATCGAAAAAGACTTCACACTTAGAAATGAGATCACAGGACTGCTTCTTAACAAAAAGAACGGCATCTGGTACCATACGTCTTTAAAGAACAGGATTCTGGATGCTTCAGTAGAAGCGAAGATCCAAAAACTGATGTATCTCTGCCGCCAGTCATCCAGACCACAGACAAAGATTGCCAAACGTCTGGCAAGTCTTTGTAAGAAAGCTGAGATCGTGGATTTTGAAGCTACCGCTGAGACTGCGGCACCAAAAGTCTCACAACTCTTTTCAGATTTTAATATCGCTGTGTATGAAGGTGTTCAGCAGAGTGACCTTAAAGGGCTTATCTGTGATGCTCAGGCGACCTACATCGAGATACCGTCCAAAAATGAAGACCTTGCATCGAGTTCTGCTCTTATCGACGGCAACTTTTCATTTAAGATCGCCGGCGATATCCTTATACAGGCCAAAGACAACAATGCCGACTTTATCCTGGTAAAGAATGAAACGACAAAAGAGTTCTTTGACAAGAATCAGAAGAAGATGGAAAAGCTTACAGGAAGAGAACTGGGTGTGAGCGTTGTCTCGCAAGCGCAGTTTGTGATGCTGCTTGAAGGTCAGAAAGACAAGACAAAACTGGGTTTCAATGACCATAAGGTCGATGTCTCTTTCTTGTCAAACGTGCGTGTGTTCTAGACTTTTTTATGTGTCCAAGGCTGACAGCAGGCCTTGGCCCCTTTACAGACTGACTCCATAAACACCATAAGATCAGGAATCCCATGTTTACCGTCACATTAGAAAAAGAGTGTACCTGTTTTAAACGCTCAAAGTTCAAAGCCCATCAACGTTTCGAGTCGGAATCAGAAGCCTTTGCGGCGGCTACAAAGATGGCGGAACAGATGACGCATGAGTTTTGTAAACGACATGCTTTTTCAGTTATTAAAGAAGAGAATGATTTCTTGATATTGATTATGTACTAAGGCTTGAGATGAGTAGTAAAAAACTGTTTATGGCTTTTTGATTGCTCTTTTTTCTCTGTCAGCATTTATAGAACATACTACTTTAACTGAACTTTTAAAGGCCATATGTTACAAAAAAATATCTTATACCGCGTACACTCTGGCCTTCAGATGACTAGAATTGGTGATCTTAGGTAGAGCTTAGCGCATTTCGCCCAAGATCGCTGTAATCTCACTAAAGTCATGCGTGACATGATCAGGTTCATAAAAACGGATGTCTTCGTCGTAGTTATAGCCGTAGCTGACAGCAATACTGTGTATATTAGCAGCTGCGGCGGCTTGAATGTCATTTTTTGAATCGCCGACCATAACGCATCTTGACGGGCAGATATCAAGGGTCTCACATACATGAAACAGAGGCATTGGATCGGGCTTGCGTTTGGCTAGGCTGTCCCCGCCAAGACAGAGCTCGAAGAGTTCTGCTATACCGAATCTTTCTAGGATTGGCTGGATAAAGGCATGGGGTTTGTTTGTGACAAGGACGAGGCGATAGCCCTGAGCCTTCAGGGAAAAAAGGGTCTCGATGACATTCGGATAGGTCGTAGTATCGACACAAAGGTTCTGGCCGTAACATTCCAAAAAGCGGGAGAGCGTATCAGAGAGAAGCTCGGGATCGATCTCCTGGTCTGCTTCCCTGTTGCCGCACAGACCGCGTTTAACAAGCATCTGTGCTCCGTTGCCTACCCATGAGCGTATGGTGTTCGGGCTAAACGTTTCGTATTCTAAGGACTGCAGTGTGTTGTTAAGTGCCAGTGCCAGATCAGGTGCGCTGTCGATCAGCGTACCATCGAGGTCAAACAAGATTACTTCTTTGTTCTTAAATTTCAAATTTATACCCCTAATAGTTCATGTATTAATCATTAGTGAAACTATACCTTTTTTATCTGAAAACGATTTATGATATACCTTGGTTTTTAAATTTTAAGGAAGGAGTAGATTGACCTGACAGAAAGATGAAAGATTCGGTAGCTGTGGTTCATGCAGTAGAGATGTATTTTTAAAGGTACTGTATGAAGGATTGCAGAACTTTATGGAGTGATCAAAAAAGGAAACAAAGAAGGGAATAAGGCAGAAGCCTTATTACTTAAGCGAAGGTGACTTCGCTGACATGATGCTGAAGACCAAGTTTTTTACCTTCGATGCCGAAGGCCAGACCGATCATCTGCTGCATGTGAAGTACCGGAAGTTTGACATCACGGCCGATTGCCTTTGATGCATGCTCATACTGCGTATCAAGCTTTAGGTGACAAAGCGGGCACGGTGTTACCATCCAGTCTGCGTTGTTGTCCATAGCGCCTCTAAGTGCATTACCAGTCAGTGTCGCTGCTGTATGCGGTGCCTGAAGTTCTGCGTGGAAACCACAGCATTTGTTCTTCTCTTCATAATCAACGTTCACCCCGCCGCAGGCAAGGATAAGATCGTCAAGTGAACGAGGCGCATAGGCATTCTCGTGACCATTTGAATCTTCGTGGATCTCCGAAGGACGGATGTTGTGACATCCGTAGAACGGCGCAATGTTGAATTCGCTAAGAGGCTTGACGACCATCTTCTTAAGGTTGTCAAGACCAAAGTCATCGATGATAGCATATAGGAAATGCTTGATTTCAGACTCGCCCTTGTACTCAAGACCGACTTCAGCAAGCTTCTCATTGACGCGTGCTTTAAGTGCAGGATCGTTGTCAAGACGGCGTTTCGTCGTCATCGTGTTAAGCTGGCACGTATTACAGATAGTGACCATTGTCATACCACGCTGCTCTGCATAACAGATGTTACGTGCATTCAGGACAAGAGACAGGAAGTCATCATAATCTTGAAGGTGTGAAGCGCCACAACATGTTGCTTCTTCAAGGATATCAAGTTCGATCCCCATCTTCTCTGCAATAGCCATAGTAGACATCATCTGCTCTGGTGTACTTTGACGTGCAGTACAACCGGTAAATAGTGCGTATTTTAATTTTGACATTGTTGTACTCCTTAGAATTTAGATGTCGAAGAGATCTTGACCAACTTGGCGATCTCATCCATCTTGTCAGATTTTGGAACAATAAACGGGTTGATGTGCGCTTTACCTTTAGCGATCATCTTCGCACCGACTTTAAGGTGCTTGTACATACCGTAACCCTTTTCAGAGTAGATGACCAGACCGGCTTCGTTAAGCTGACCGTGTTTTGCGATCGAGTCTTTGAAATAGACAGCATGACGCGTAGCGATGTTGTTAAGTGCCTGACCTTCTTTGAAGACCATGTTGTGAAGCTGTGTGATCTTTTCGATCGGATTGACGTCTTTAGGACACACTTCCGCACACTCCATACATTTGACACAGTCCCATACCCCTTGACCCGGAGCATTGATGACTTCAAGGCGCTCGACATGCGCATCATCGCGGACATCGGCTTCAAAGCGGTAGGCTTTAGCGAAAGCTGCAGGCCCGATGAACTCTTCGTTGATCTCAAGTGCCGGACATGAATAGTGACATGCACCACACTGGATACAGTAGTCCGCTTCGTTCAGAAGTTCTGCCTCATGAGGCGTTACGATGTGCTCGTGCTCAGGATGCTCTTCGACATCAGAGATAAGGTAAGGTTTGATCTGGTCATGCTTGACCCAGAAGTCTTCTTTATCGATGATAAGGTCTTTAAGAGCACGCTTGATGCTTAATGGCTCGATAACCAGTGTCGTACCAAAAGTCTCAGCCAGTTGGAAGACGTTCTCTTTACAGGCAAGAATAGCTTTTCCGCCGACTTTGACAGAACAGATACCACAGATACCGTGACGGCAAGAGCGGCGGTATGACAGGGAACCGTCCATCTCGTTCTTGATATGGGTCAAGATGTCAAGGATGACGTTCTCGTGTGTGACATCGACTTCATAGTCAATATAGTTAGGAAGGTAGTCCATTTCAGAATTGAAACGAAATACTTTAAAAGTAATTTTTTTAGTAGGTATTGTACTCATCTCTTTTCCTTAATATGTTCTGGCTTTAAGTTCATGTTTGCCAAGAACGACATCCATGTATTCTAGGTCGACGTTTCCGTCTTTGTCCATATAAGCCATAGTGTGCTGTAAGAACTTCTCATCATCACGTGTAGGGTAGTCTTCTCTATAGTGTGCACCGCGGCTCTCTTGACGTGCCAAAGCAGACTTTACGATGAACATAGAGTAGTCAAGCATGTGACCGAACTCGATCGCTTCTTGAAGTTCTGTGTTGAAGATCTTTGACTTGTCTTCGATACGGATGTTTCTGTAACGGTTGCGAAGTTCTTTGATTATATCGATCTGCTCTGCCAAAGTCTTTTCAGTACGGAAAACACCGGCATTGTCAGTCATAGACTGCTGCAGCTCATGTCTAAGCTGAGAGACTCTCTCTGTACCGTTGTTGCTCAAGACCCACTCAAGTTCTGATGTCATAACAGCAGCATCTTCCTGAGTCGCTTTGCGCAGTTCGATACCATCGACTTCCTTGACCATAGTCTTACCGACAAAGCGGCCGAAAAGAAGTGCTTCAAGTACTGAGTTTGCACCCAAACGGTTTGCTCCGTGTACTGAGACACATGAACATTCACCCGCAGCATAGAAACCTTCTACGAACTCTGTGTTGTTCTTGCGGACATGGCCGTCGACATCACAAGGGATACCACCCATAGAGTAGTGTGCAGTAGCCGAGATAAGGATAGGCTCTTTGATCATGTCAAGACCCAGGAACGTGATCGCAAGATCGCGAAGTTCCGGAAGTCTTTCCATAATAAGGTCTTTTCCAAGGTGGACAAGATCGATATAGACCGCATCTTTACGAGGACCTACACCGCGTCCTTCACGGATCTCCTGGATAATAGCACGGGCAACAACGTCACGGGAAGCAAGTTCCATAGCGTTAGGTGCATATTTTTCCATGAAGCGCTCGCCAAGAGAGTTAAGAAGACGTCCGCCTTCTCCACGTGCTGCTTCAGAGATAAGTACACCGTTCCCGGACAGACCTGATGGGTGAAACTGTACGAATTCCATATCTTCAAGAGGAAGACCGTGACGTGCGACAAGCGAAAGTCCGTCACCAGTATTGGCGTGCGCGTTAGAGTTGATCTTGAAAGCACGTGCGTAACCGCCCGTCGCAAACATGACCGATTTTGCGTTGAAGATCGCTTTTTCGGAGTTACGGATATCATAGGCTGCGACACCGTAGACTTTTCCGTCTGCATAAAGAAGGTCGGCTGCATACCATTCGTCCCAGAACTTGACACCGTGACGGTGTGCCTGCTCATAGATAGTCTGTAAAAGAGTAAGACCTGTACGGTCTTTAGCAAAACATGCACGAGGTGAGGACTGTCCGCCGAAAGGACGCTGAGCGATCTTTCCGTCTTCTGTACGTGAGAATGCAGCACCCATACGCTCAGCCCAACGGACTGTCTCAGGAGCTGTCTTACACATAAACTCAACGGCATCCTGATCCGCTAAATAGTCAGAACCCTTGACTGTATCAAACTCGTGAAGTTCAACACTGTCCGCATCACTGAAGGCAGCATTGATCCCGCCTTGCGCCGCACCAGAGTGTGAACGCAAAGGGTGTAGTTTAGTAATTACAGCAACTTTTTTACCAGCTTTTTGAAGCTCTAATGCAGCGGCACAGCCTGCAAGACCAGCCCCAACGATAACTGCATCATAAGTATAAATAGGAATACTCATAATTCCTCCGAAAAATAATTTTCATGATTATAGCTTCTAAAGCCTTGCAGAAGGTTAAAGCGGACGAGTTCTTGAAGGAAGCTCTGTGATGTTACCCCTGGAAGCAGGGTGAAAGTGGCTGCTGCTACACAAAGTAACAGCAATCAAAGAGGCCTAGCGCATGCCTTTTTCAGCACGGTCGCGAAGCTGGGCGATTCTGTTCCCGCCCTGAGTGATAGCCGCATGCAGGATCTCTTTAGCATGGGCGATCGTCTGATCAAGTGGTTTGTTTGGTGTCTTGACGACAAAACCGCCGCTGACAGTCACGCTGATGCTCTCACCTTTTGGTGCTCTGAACTTTGTATCTTCGATACTCTTACGGATAAGTTCGCAGTCGTTAAGTGCGATGTCTTTTGTATTACGGCTGAGTATAAGCACAAACTGGTCATAGTCTATACGGCCGAGTACATCCGTATGCTGTTCATACAGTGACATCATGAAAGCGATCTTTTTAAGGATCTGGTTAGCCAGGTCTTTTTTGTATTTTTTCTCTATCTCTTTGAAGTTATCCAAGGAGAATACACAGACGGTCAATGAAGCAGCGCTGACACCTTTTCTATTGGCAAAGCTGTGCAGAAGTCCTTTGTAGTTGTTGATCTCGGTGACCGGATCGATAAAGGCAGGGTTGTCTGATGCTGTCGGCTTTCGGCTCATACGCTTGGTAATCATCTCAGCTTCTTCAGTCTGGAACATACGTCCTTTGCTCTCAAGGTCGACTGAGTATAGGGTACGGATGTCCTTGTAGATAAAGGACAGACGGCGTGTGAACCAGAGTGTCGCCATAAGCGAGATCAAGAACGAAAGATAGATAAGCACTTGAAGGACAGTGAACTTTTCAGACTCATAGATCATATGCTTCTCTTCAAGGTCAGAGATCTTCGCATCATACTCTGCCTGGGCAAAGTCGTAATCATCCTGACGGCTGGCCAGGTTCTCAAGGCTTTGGTCATAAAAGGCATCGGCAGCTTCGATATACAGAGTCTGTTTGATCTTCAGTTGATCAAGATCTGCCAGATACTGTTTCCCATGGCCGTAGACATAATTTCCCAAAAGGTCAAAGTCAAAGGCATCATGCATCTTTGTAATATCATACTTAAGATTATTGATGATCCCCTTCAGCTGGATATTGCTCAGCTGGATATCCTCTCTGCCAAGATTGTAGGCCTCTTTTACTAGGGCTTTTTGGTGTAGAAGCAGCTCGGCCTTTTCAACAGATGAGTTCAGAGTGAATGTGATCGTCGCGAGAAGACCGAGAACGATAGAGAGCATAAGAAATGTCTTTGAAAGATTATCAAAAATTCTTTTGATGGACCAGCGCATGGATATCCTTAATATATTTAGTTATTAATTGTGCTTTAGATTTTAGACTGCTATGCATTAAAAATGCCTTAAGATAGGCCTTTGGTAAAACGTTACCTCGATAAAAGGAAGTTTTGGTACAATTCCTTTAAATATAAACAAGAGTAATGGATACATTTCTGAACAAAGAAGATTTTTTTATCTCTTGCTTCAACTCCAAAAGGATCGGAGATGATGCAGCTGTTGTCGACGGATGGATAGTCTCCAAAGACGCTTTTTTTGAGAATGTACATTATAAAAGAGAGTGGTTCACTCTGGATGAGATCGCCTACAAGTCTATGATCGTCAACATATCTGATTCCATTGCTATGAATGCCGATCCCAAGTACGCACTGTTGGCAGTTGGGATCCCCTCAAGTCTGAGCAGAGCCGATATGATGAAGCTTCACAGCGGATTTGAGCGCGCAGCCAAAGAGTTTGGTATCGATATCATCGGCGGAGATACCATCGCTAACGTCAAGATCGATATCACCGTGACAATACTGGCTAAAAGTAAAAACCCGTTGACACGCAGGGGGCTTAAAGAGGGCCATCTGCTTGCTTATACCGGTGCACTCGGCTCCTCAAAAAAGACGCTTCTTTCTTTGATGCGAGGAGGGCGTGCTCGCAAGGACTCACGTTTTATAAGACCTGTATTGCGCCAGCAGTTCATTCAAAAAGCAGGCAGGTCACTTTCCTGCGGCATGGACATCTCGGACGGACTCTTTGCCGACCTTGGCAAACTCTCCAAAGCAAACACTTTAGGATTCTCGTTTCTGTACGATATAGGCAAAGATATCGGATGCAGCGGGGAAGAGTATGAGATGCTCGTAGGATTTCCGGTCACCGCCCGAAAAAAGATGCTCCGTCTCGCGCAGTCCCAGCGGTGTAAACTGACAATATTTGCGACTGCGCAACGAAAAGAATACAAATCAAAATGCAAGGCACACCACTTTTGAACCGAAACTATTATTTAAACCACTCATCGATACCTTTCCATTTTGCTCAGAGCCCACGTGATTTCGTGGTCGACGAGATCCCTCTGTACGAGTTCAGCGGAGAGGGTGAACACCTGATACTGCATGTACGAAAAAAGAACCTGAGTACCTGGGAAATGGTCGACATCATCTGTAATACTACAGGTGCCAAGGCCAAAGAAATAGGAACGGCAGGACTGAAGGACAAGAACGCACTGACCAGCCAGTACATCTCGGTACCGGCGCGTATCGAAGCGGCCTTGGAGAACTTTGAACATCCTCAGATCAAGATACTCTCACGTACACGCCACAGCAACAAGATACGTACAGGCCACCTGAAAGGTAACCGTTTCTTCATACGTCTTAAAAAAGTCCTTCCTGTAGCTGCCCAGAAACTTGACCAGGCGGTAAGCCACATCGTCCAGGACGGGATGCCCAACTATTTCGGTTATCAGCGTTTCGGGAATGACGGGGATAACTATATCCTGGGGCAGGAGATCGTCGAAGGCAAGCGCAGAGAGAAGGACAAGAAGAAACTGAAACTTTTTGTCTCGGCCTACCAGTCGCATCTTTTCAATCTTTGGCTGAGCCGCCGTATCGAGATAAGCAAGCTGGTCTCGGGGCTCAAAGCTGAAGAAGCTGCTGAAGTATTGAACTTTGATATCAACCTTGTCAAGCAGATGCAAAAACAGCCGCATCCCTTCAAGATGCTTCCGGGTGACCTCTGTATGCATTATCCTTACGGAGCTATCTTCCATGCGGAAGACCTTGCTGCTGAAGCTGAACTATTTGCCAAAAGAGACCGTGCTCCTACAGGCCTTCTTGCAGGAAGAAAAGTCAAAAAAAGCGTGGATATAGCCCATCTTATCGAAAAAGAGTTTGATACAGAGACGAAAGAGGATGGTACGCGCCGTTACGCTTTTGTCTTTCCTGAAGACATCGAGACCGAATATAAAGAAGACAAAGCCTGGTATGAGCTTCATTTTACGCTACCTAAGGGCTCCTATGCAACAGTCCTGATCGAAGAACTGGCCAAGCGTGAGATACGCGAAGAAAAAATCACATCAAGGAAACAAATTGACTGACAAACGACATATCACATCGGCAGCATCGCAACTTTTTGGAAAATTCGCAGGAAAAGCATTTCCAAAGAGCATTCAAAACTTTATCAATGCTTCATACGTCAGACTGATGGGTCTTGACATGAGCGATT
This sequence comes from Sulfurimonadaceae bacterium, assembly GCA_041553795.1. Classification (GTDB taxonomy): domain Bacteria; phylum Campylobacterota; class Campylobacteria; order Campylobacterales; family Sulfurimonadaceae. The sequence goes on along the minus strand of JBFEIF010000019.1, from coordinate 15,431 downwards.
TTCATCCTTCCTCGTCTTACGAGACGCTTAATCAGCTTTTTACCCGTCACCTCAGAGAGAGAAGAGAGTTCAATCTTGACGGTGACGTCATGATCTCGCCGTGTGACGCTCTTATCACCGAATGCGGAAAGATCCATGATTTCACTTCAATGCAGATCAAAGGGATGAAATACAAGGTCGATGAACTCTTAGGTGAGCACATTGACGCGCAAAACAAACACCGTATCAAGAACGGCCGTTTTATCAACTTCTATCTTTCGCCGAGCGACTACCATCGTTACCATATTCCTTTGAACTGCCGTATTACGAAAGCCGTTCATATTCCGGGGAAACTTTATCCGGTCAACTTCTCGTACCTGAACAAGCAAGCGGATCTTTTTATCGAAAACGAGCGTGTAGTCATCGAGTGTTTTACTCAGGAAGACGAACTTTTCTATATGGTCCTTGTCGGTGCTTTGAACGTAGGCAAGATGGAAGTCTCTTTTGAACCGAACATACAGACGAACGGTGATATCCGTGAAAGCGTGGCGTATGAATATACGGACCTTAATATGGACAAGGGAGAGGACTTCGGTTGTTTCCAGATGGGCTCGACCATCGTCATCATCTCGGAGAATATGGAGATATTCGTTAAAAGCGGTGAAAAAGTCTCTTTCTCACAAGACATAGCGAACGTAGCAAAGTAGAACAATGACAAAATCGCAGGAATATTTGGATCATCTGTTTTCGGATAAAACGATCTTTGAAAAAGAAGTCCTGCAGGTCAAGTGTGATGAAGACAGAAAAGAGGTCATGGCGCTGATCTGCGGTGATATCTGTAATGACAAGAAACTGGCACCCGAAGTTAATTTTCTCAGATTAAAGTCGCTCAATGACCTTAGTTTCAAAAATGTCAAGATAGCCATCGTCCAAGTGATCTTGGCAGAACTCCTCTCTTTGCTCAAGGAGAAGCATTACACTCGAACAGAGATCGATGCACTCAAAAGAAACAAGGCTTACCTGAAGTTTATGTATGAACTTGCACAGACTTATATGCTGCGTTTTAGCAGTATTTTTTACAAAGAGGTGGTCAATACCTTCTTTGAGCTTATCGGCCTTGCCGACAAAGCCGATAAGCTTAGCCCTGTCGTCCTGGAAGTCATCAACGGGAACAAGAAGAAAAAATCCCTTTTGGAACAGCATGGAAGCGGTCAGATACTCTACAAGAGTGAGCAGGCATGGATGCGTGTCAAGCAGGCTAAAGACGATAAAAACCGTCAGGTCCAGATCCATCAGTTTGAGATTGTCAAACTGGTCCGCCGTGTTGATCAGATCAAACTGAATATCTCGGCTATCGTCGCGGCAAGGTCTTTGAGTATCGATGATATCAAGCAGGTAACACCGAAGCTTCTGCTGGACATGTTTACCGATGAAGACGATATCCAGTTGCATACTAAAAAAACCATGTTCTCTTATGTTGCAGCCGGAGATATGGCCAACCATTTGGTATTGGTCGCCCAAAAAGAGGCAGCACTGACCGAATCCCCAGCGCTCAAAGAGGATTACCGGCGTATTGCCGAGTTTTTCAAAAAGCGCAAAACCCTGAATACCGAAGCATATCTTCAGGCACGTTTTGATGAGTTCAAGCGTGAACTTGAACTCAAGAGTAAAAGCTACAGAGAACAACGTCTAAAGCTTAAGACCCTCAGAGAAAGACCGCTGGACAGTTTTGATATTACTTTGAAAAAAGTGAAAGAGGCTATGGTCTATAACCTGCAACATATATAGAGAGGGAAAGGGTATGAATAGATTCTTCAAAATCTGTTTGCTCCCTATCTTTGTAGTCTGCTATTTCCAAGAAGCTGATCAGTTATAGAGAGTTCTTTATTCTTGAGTGTGAGAGGGCAGAGCTGTTTTAAATTGCTTTCAAGCCTGGAGAAAGATGGCTTGAAAGCAATAGCAAGTTATACGTTAAATCTGAAGTGCATGATATCGCCGTCTTGGACAATATACTCTTTGCCTTCAAGACGCATCTTTCCTGCTTCTTTTGCTTTACTTTCACCGCCGCAGGCAATATAGTCCTCATAGGCGATGACTTCGGCGCGGATGAAACCTTTTTCGAAGTCGTTATGAATAACAGCTGCCGCTTTGGGTGCTGTGGTGTTCTTACGGATCGTCCAGGCACGGACCTCTTTGACACCTGCCGTAAAGTAGGACATAAGGCCAAGTTTGTCAAAACCTTTACGGATGATCTGCGCCAGTCCTGATTCCGTGACACCAACTTCAGAGAGAAACTCTGCCGCTTCATCCTCATCCATACCGACAAGGTCTTCTTCGAATTTGGCACAAAGTTTGATGACTTCTGAACCGTTTGCCTCTGCATGTTTCTGAACGGCTTTGACGAATTCGCTGTCTTCACTCAGACCGCTTTCATCGACATTTGCACCGTACATGATCTCTTTGGCTGTCAAAAGGCGAAGCTCCTGATTAAGCTGTGCAAACAGTTCATCATCAGCCTTTGGAAAATTACGCGCCATCTTGCCTTCTTCCAAGAAAGAGATAAGCTCCATAGCCATCTCCATCAAAGCGTTTGCGCTCTTGTCGACTCTGGCCTGCTTCTTAAGACGCTCTGCACGGTTTGAAAGGGCTTCCAGGTCAGCAAAGATAAGCTCTGTCTCGATGATCTCGATATCACGGACAGGGTTGATGCTGCCTTCTGTGTGGACGATATTCTCATCTTCAAAACAGCGCACGATATGCAGGATGACTTCAGTCTCGCGAATGTTGGAAAGAAACTTGTTTCCAAGCCCTTCACCCTTGCTGGCACCCTTTACAAGACCTGCGATATCGACAAAGTCCAGTGTCGAGTGCTGGATACGTTCAGGATTGACGATCTTCGCCAATTCGTTCAGACGGTTGTCCGGTACGGGAACAACAGCCTTGTTCGGTTCGATAGTACAAAAAGGGTAGTTAGCCGCTTCCGCATTCTGTGCTTTGGTAAGCGCGTTAAAAGTTGTTGATTTTCCGACATTTGGTAAGCCTACAAGGCCGATACTTAGTCCCATTGTGTTCCTTTTTTATTTCGTCTAGTGATTTTTTAGTTTTTATTTGATGCCTGAGAGCCAGTCAACAGTCAGACGTACCCCTGCACCCGTCCCGCCGACTGGGTTATAGCCCCATTCAGCTTCGACATATGCAGGACCTGCGATATCAAAGTGCATCCATTTCTCTTTGTTCTCGTCCGTGATAAAGTTGTCCAAAAACTGCGCTGCAGTGATAGCACCGCCGTAAGGTTTGTTCGAGACGTTTGACATATCGGCAACATCGCTTTTAAGCTGCTTTTTCAGGTAGCGGTTAAAGGGCAGGGCACCGACAAGTTCGCCGGTATTCACAGCGGAACGGGCAAGGCTGTGTTTGAGTTTGGTAGAATGTCCCATCAGACCTGTCGTATACTGCCCAAGAGCAACGACACAGGCACCCGTCAGTGTTGCAAAGTCAAAGATATAGTCCGCTTCTATCTTCTCCTGAGCGTAGCACAGACAGTCTGCAAGGACAAGACGGCCTTCCGCATCTGTGTTTCGAACTTCGATCGTCTTTCCGTTCTTTGCTGTAAGGACATCGTCAGGTTTGTAGGCATCGCCGCCTATCATATTCTCGACAGCACCGACAATACCGTGCACTTCGATCGGAAGTTTCAGTTCGCTGACTGCCTTCATAATCCCCAGAACAGCACACCCGCCGCTCTTGTCCATCTTCATGCTGATCATGGATGTCGACGGTTTAAGGCTCAGACCGCCGCTGTCATAAGTAAGGCCCTTGCCGATCAGGGAGACAACAGCACGGGGTTCTTTTGGTTTGTAGCTCAGGTGGATAAGCTGGGACTCGTGGCGTGAGGCACGCCCGACGCTAAGCATTGCATTCATGTTTTCGTGTGCAAGATCGGCTTCATCGAGGATCTTGCAGCCCAGATCGTTCTCTTTTGCAAGGTCTTTGGCAATATGTGCCAGCTTAAGCGGATAGATGTCATCAGGCGGTGTGTTGACAAGCTCGCGTGTGTAGTTTGTCGCGATAGCCAATATCTGAGCACGAACAAGGGCTTCATCCAAAACAGCAGTGTCACTGGCGACATCTTCAAGCGTACGTGCGGAGAAGATGATACTATTTAGAGTCGACTCTTTTTTTTCGCTCTTGTAGGTATCGAAACTGTAGTTTCCAAGTAAGAAGCCCTCTACCAGTGCAGAAAAGATACCTTCTTTGTTGTTGGCATCATATTGTGCGACCTTTAAAGAGCTGTAGTTAAACTTAGAGAGAGTACGGATAGCTTTAGCCGCAGCAGAACGGAAGAGGTCATGTTCGTTTGCTTCGACGCCGACATACAGTGTCTTGAACTCAGAGATATAGCAGGTCTCTTCCTGCTGTGCTTTAAATCCAAGCTCTTTGAGGATACCTTCGTGCAGAAGTTCATCCGTGTTCAAGGCAAAGGTAACGGTAAGCTCAGCCGGGATATCGTAGATATGGGCAGGATTGATAGTTATTTCCATTTATTGCTCCTTATTGGTCAAAGTTCAGCAGGTCTTTCGCCTGGATCATATCTTTGTCACCGCGGCCTGAAAGGTTAACGATGATAGTCTGCCCTTTGATATCTTTTATCTTTTTAAGATAGGCGACGGCATGGGATGACTCAAATGCAGGGATGATCCCTTCTTTGCGTGATAACCATACAAAAGCATCCAGGGCTTCCTGATCGGTTATTGAGTCATAGCTCACGCTCAGGTTCTCTTTGTGGAAGGCATGCTCCGGTCCGATACCCGGATAATCCAGTCCGGCAGAGATGGAGTGTGCTTCAAGGACCTGTCCGTCATGGTCTTGAAGAAGGTAGGACATCTGCCCGTGCAATACTCCCGGTCTGCCTTTGTCAAGGGACGCGCCGTGCTTGTCCGTATCGACACCAAGACCGCCGGCTTCAATACCGATACATTCGACTTCCTTGTCTTCCAAGAAGTGCTGGAAGGCACCGATAGCGTTTGAACCGCCGCCGATACATGCGATGACCTTGTCAGGCAGTCTTCCTTCAAGTTCTAATATCTGTGCTCGGGCTTCATAGCCGATGATAGCCTGAAAATCACGAACCATCATAGGATAGGGGTGGGGACCGGCAACGGTTCCGATGATGTAAAAGGTGTCACGGGCATTGGTGACCCAGTGACGGATAGCATCGTTCATCGCGTCTTTAAGTGTACGGCTTCCGCTTTCAACCGAATTGACCTTGGCTCCCAGAAGCTTCATTCTGAATACATTAAGTTCCTGTCGTGCAACGTCTTTGGCACCCATGAAGATCTCGCACTCAAGACCGAGAAGGGCACAGATGGTGGCTGTTGCGACACCGTGCTGACCCGCTCCTGTCTCGGCGATGATCTTCTTTTTGCCAAGTCTTTGCGCCATAAGGCCCTGCGCGATGACATTGTTGACCTTGTGTGCACCGGTGTGGTTCAGGTCTTCACGTTTGAAATAGATCTTGGCACCCAGTTCGTCAGAGATGTTCTGAGCGAAATACAGGGGTGAAGGACGGCCGACATAATCTTTAAGATAATAATGAACTTCTTTCCAGAAACTTTCGTCATGACGGATCTCTTCATACTTCTCTTTGAGTTCAAGCAGAGCTGGCATAAGGGTCTCTGGGACATAACGTCCTCCGAAAATACCGAAGTGTCCGTTTTCATCCGGATCGAATTTACTTTTTGAAGGAATATACATCACGCTTCTCCTAATACACTGTATACGGGTGTTACCGTTTTAAGTTTGTCACTGCCGCCCAGAAAGTCAAGGCTCATGATAAAACATGATTCGACACATCTTCCGCCAGATTTTTGGATCAGGTTTGCCGCCGCAAAAGCTGTTCCGCCTGTTGCGATAAGGTCGTCTATAAGCAGGACACGTGCATCCTTGATACCTCTGAATGCATCGATGTGGATCTCGACTTCGTCTATCCCGTATTCTAATGCATATTTCTCAGAGATAGTCGTGTACGGCAGTTTGCCTTTTTTGCGGATAGGGACGAAACCTATGCCCAAGTCACGTGCTAGGGCTGCACCGAAGATAAAACCGCGTGCATCGATACCGGCTATAAAGTCAAGTTTCATAGCCTTGTAACGCTCTTTAAGGTGATCCATCAAAAGAGCAAAAGCTTCTGCATTGTTGAGTATGGTCGAGATGTCTTTGAACAGGATCCCCGGTTTGGGAAAGTCCGGGATCTCACGGATAGCATCAATAATAATCTTTCTATTTTCATCTTTTAGCATAGGAATAGTCCTTTGATATTAATAAATATGTTCTTAGAGCAGGGCATCAATACGACCTTCAAGGTCTTTGATCTTGTTCTTAAGTCTGTCTGTCTCTGAGCGGTGAGAGGAGTTTCTCTGCTTTAAGACTTTCAATTCGTTACGCAGTTTGTTGAGTTCATCGGTAAGAATATCAACATTTCCCAAAGAACGCTGCAGCTGTATCTGATACTTTCGAATAAGGATCTCTGCTTCTTTGAGAGTCAGTTTCATCAAGTCGTTACTCTTTTGTTCTTTATAGGTGATATTTTTAAAATAAAACATCTTGACAAACAAAAAGATGGATAAGAGGGTAATAAAACTTAGTAATGACCATTCAAAAAACATTAGACTCCCTTATGGCTGTTAGCCTTTGATTGCTTCGATCTTTTCTACACGGCCTTCATGACGGCCGCCTTCAAACTCGCCTTCACACCAGGCATCGATAATGGATTCGGCAACACCGACACCGACAATACGCTCCCCAAAGCATAATACATTCCCATTATTATGTGCACGCCCCATCTTGGCAGTATAGGCGTCATGACAGAGTGCTGCACGAATACCGTGGTGTCTGTTCGCAGCCATACTCATTCCTATTCCTGAACCGCAGATCAGCACGCCCATACTTCCTTTGTCCGACAGGACGGATTCACAGAGTTTTACCGCATAATCAGGATAATCGACACGCTCCTTTGTGTTTGGACCTAGGTCAACGACTTCATAGCCTTTTGCTTTCAAGTATTCACAGGTATGGTTTTTAAGATCGATCCCTGCATGGTCAGTAGCAACATAGTATTTCATTTTTTTCTCCATTAAGATAGTAACAGCTGTAATAAGAATTGGACCGGCATTCCCAGAACTATGTTCCGGATAGGGTCAACGACAAGCATGATGATGACAATGATCATGCCGTAAGGCTCCATTCTGATAAAGAACTCAGCGATTTTGTTCAGGCCGAGTTTCAGACTCAGGTAGGTGACAAAATGCGCGCCGTCAAATTGCGGTATAGGCAGAAGATTAAAGACAGCCAGTACGACATTGATGATAAGCAGCATCCATAAAAAGTACACAAACATGAACTGGTCTGCATTGGCCATAAGCTCACCAAGACCCAGTCCGCGCGGTATCATGTTCGTAAAGGCGATAGACGCCATCATCGCCATGAAAAGGTTGTAGGCAATACCTGCCAAAGAGACCTGCATCGCTGCATTATATCCGCCTCTGTTGATAACGGTACGAATGTTTATAGGAACGGGTTTGGCCCATCCGAACAAAAGACCGGAACTGGTACCAAAAAGCATTGGTATGAAATACATCATCGCCGGTACAAGTATGGTCCCGAACAGGTCAATATGTACGATTGGATTAAGGCTCAGGCGTCCCTGGTCTTTTGCTGTCGGGTCACCGTATTTGTATGCAACCCAGCCGTGCATGATCTCATGACCGACAACAGCGATAATAAGGGCAGCAACAGCCGTGACGATCTTGACTATATCCAGAGTGTCCAATTAAAAGATACCTTTGTCTTTTTGACCGTCTTCCGCACTGGCACGGCTGATAAACTCTTCACCCTCAAGGTCTGTAGGTGTCTTACCCATTCTCTCCCAGCGGATCTCATAGTTGTCATCAATACTGAAGTATACAAACCAAGGTGTCCCTTCGATCAGGCCGTAAGGTACCGGTCCCCAGAAACGGCTGTCGTTAGAATGGTCACGGTTGTCACCCATCATGAAGTATTCGCCTTCAGGCACCTGTATAGGAGGCATGAAGAAGATAGGTTCGTGTGAGTTTCCATCATTCACTACTGCCTTGTCATGATGGATACCCGGATGTGCAGCCTGATAAGGGTTTTTGACAAAGAGCATATCCATCGCCAATATTATCTGCTCTTTTGGATAGTTCTTCTGAACGAATTCATCACCTTCACTCGGATGAAGATAGAGGTCTTTCTCATTTACAAACAAGATGTCTCCCGGACGTCCGACACAGCGTTTAACAAAATGAATACTCGGGTTTTGAGGAAATCTGAAAATGACGATGTCTCCGCGTTCAGGTGTATCACCGTCGATGATGTGTCCGTCTGTTCCGGGGATCAGCGGTATTTCCAAAAACGGCAGATGCGGCGTCGAGATACCGTAAGCAAACTTTTTGGCGAAAAGATGGTCCCCGATCAAAAGGGAATACTTCATGGAACCGCTTGGGATCCTGAAGGCCTGGGCTATAAAAAAGATGACCAGAAGGACGATGATGACAGTACCGGTCCATGAGTTTGAAAATTTATATGCCTTGACGGCAAGATCTTTTGCTTTTTGTTTCATTCTTTTCTTAAGTCCTAGGATTGACGTTTTTTTGCAGATTCTAAAGTGTTTCGTAACAGCATTGCAATGGTCATCGGCCCTACACCGCCCGGAACAGGCGTGATGTATGAGGCCTTTTTGCTGACGTTCTCATAATCGACATCACCGACAAGTTTTCCATTGTCGGCACGGTTGATACCGATATCGATGATGATGGCGCCGTCTTTGACCATATCTTCCTTGATCAGGTTGATGACGCCGACGCCTACAAGAAGTATGTCTGCCTGAAGTGTGTGTGCTTTGAGGTCTTTGGTGTAGATATGACAGATATCAACGGTCGCATTGGCATTCAACAAAAGACTTGCCATAGGTTTTCCTACTATGTTCGAAGCACCTACAACACAGGCATTCATACCCTGTACATCGATCTTGTACTCTTCTAAGAGTTTCATGACACCCAGAGGCGTACACGGGACGAATCCGTCCAGACCTGTAGTAAGACGACCGACGTTAAAAGGATGAAAGCCGTCTACATCTTTGTGCGGAGCGACAAGTTCAAGAAGTCTGGTCGTGTCTATCTGTTCCGGCAGGGGAAGCTGGATCAAGATACCGTCGATGTTCGGATTGAGGTTCATCATCTCGATAGTCTTCTCTATAGCTTCTTGGGAGATGTCATGCGGCATCTCATGTGTGACAGAGTAAAAACCGACTGCATCACATGCTTTTTTCTTCATACTGACATAGGCATGACTTGCCTCATCATTACCGACCAGAATGACTGCCAGACCGGGAACACGTCCTGTCTTGGCCTTAAGTTCTTTAACTTCTGCAGCAACTTCGTCTTTGATTTTTGATGAAAGCGCTTTACCGTCAAGGATCTGCATCAATACCTCGCATTTAGAATATTTTCGATATTATACTGCATTACACTAAAAGGGCGCTTTGGATGCGGTTTGGCATATTTATTATATTGTTGTGCATGACATTGCAGGCCAAAGATAAAGACTCCTTTATCACAGAAAAAGAGTATGCAGAGCATCTGTATAAAAATCCTCGGGGAATAGGCTGTATCAAATGCCACGGCGAAAAAGGCGAGGGCATGGTCATCTCGACCTATAAGCACAAGGGTGAGAATAAGGTCCTGGCTACGACCGAGATCAACTCTCTTGACTTTATGACTTTTAAGACTGCTTTGCAAGAAAAGCGGGGCATAATGCCGAAATATTTTCTTACTTCCAAAGAGATAAAGGCCTTGTACAATTATTTACACCATCAAAAGTAGGACAGTATGTTTATTCCGCAGCTTGAGACACTTGAAAAGATCGTAACAGATAAAGACCTTGATGCCCTGGACGCATTGCTTAAACCGATACGGCGGACACAAAACAGATCCAACAGCTTCAAGTCAGCTCTTATGCTCTCTGCGCATAACCTTAAACACCTTCTCAAGATCGATACGACGAAGAGCGATTGTATTATGCTGAACCTTGAAGACGGTGTCTCGGCTGAGCAAAAACCTGTCGCATTGAGATTGGCAGCTTTTTTCTTGTCGAAGATACACCAGAGTTCCAAGAAGATCATTGTCCGCGTCAATGCTATTGATGAAGGAGGCCTGGAAGAGATCAGCTTTTTGAATGCCTACCGACCCGATGGTATACGTGTACCCAAGATCAAAGATGTAGAAGATGTCAAAAAAGTCCTTTCCATGTTGGATGAGAACATAGAGCTGCACCTGAGTATTGAGACAAAAGAGGCCTGGACAAACCTGAGGACGCTGCAGCATGAAGGCAGAGTGAAGGCTGTTTACCTTGGTGTCTTGGACTTGCTTGCCGACCTTGGCCTGGATCAGGGTGTACTGATTCCTGAAAACCCTTTGATACACCATATCCTGGCAGAGTTTATGATATCAGCCAAGATTATCGGTGTCCTGCCTGTCTCTTTTGTCTATCAGGACTATCAGAATATGTCAGAGTTCAAGCGTTGGCTTCAGCTGGAAAAGATGATGGGATATACGTCCAAAGGCAGCGTCTCTCCCGGTCAGGCAGATGAGATAATGGCCTGTTTTGAAGTGGAGGATAAAGAACTTGAGAAAGCCCACTATATCATCGAACTTTTTGAGAAGATGAGAGATCAGGGTATTACCGGTTTTTCCGACAAAAAGTACGGCTTTATTGATGAACCTATATATAAGGGCGCTTTAAATATCCTCAAGAATAAATAAGTTTCAGCCGTACTTTGACAGGCTTCTCTTTATGTTACGCTTAGTTACATATCCTCCTTTAAATGTTTACCCTGTATTTATTTGTTTGTGCTAAAGTTTGATAAGAGTATAAGAAAGCCATAATCGTTTGATTATGTGAAAAGAGGTGTATTATGGTTGAACTTCAAGATTTATTGCCTTTTACTAAAAAACTAAAACTTCTGTGTGTAGACGGTGATGATGCGATACGCCAATCGCTTGTCAAGACTTTCAGCAGGATATTTGCACAGGTCGATGACGCAGCAGACGGCTATGATGGTCTAAACCACTACAAGATAAACAAGCATGACCTAATCATCACAGAAGCAAATCTGGCGAATTATTCGGCTATGCAGATGATCGAACAGATCAAAAAGATCACGCCGGAACAGCATGTCATCGTCATATCCAGAGAAGTCGATGCGACGACACTTTTGGCATGGAGCAATGTCGGTATTCAGGGTTATATACCTAAGCCGATCAACATGCAGACCCTTTTGACAAGCATGCATAAAAGCTGTTCTATTCTATATAGCCATGCCCAGAAATCACAGCAGGCTGATGCTTCACAACAGATCAAGGCACAAAAACAGCAGCTTCAGGAACATTATGAGGCAAATGAGAAAAAACTGAATGACATCCTTGCCTATGAAAGAAAACGTCTTGGCAGAATAATGGGACAAGAAAAAGAACTTCAAACACGTCTTAATGAACAGGAAGCACTGCTTCATAATATCAGGTTCAAAGACGATCTGACGGGTCTTCCTAACAAACATGCTCTTAAAGACGGAATAGCAAAAGAAGAAGACAAGGCCTTACTGTTTATTGATATAGACCATTTTGAAAGCATCAATACGCTGTATGGTATGGGTTACGGAAACAAGGTGCTCAAAGAGACAGCCAACAGACTTGCCCGTTTTTTACCGGATAATGCCGAACTCTACAGGATCAGTGCGGATGAGTTTGTCGTTTTGATCTATTCTCCTAAGCCAAATCAGGAACTTATGCTTTCTCAGCAGATCCTGTCAATGTTTCAAGAAGCACCTATTGTCATAGGCGACATCGAGTTCGATGTCAGTTTCTCTATGGGAATGGACAGAGGCGAACACAACAAACTCTTTGTGCATGCAAAGACAGCTTCTCAGGAAGCCAAAGAAAGAGGAAGATCCCAGATGGTGGTCTTTCAAAACGACTCTGAATATGTCAAGCGCCAAAGAGATACACTTTACTGGATACAGACTGTCAAAGACGCCTTGAAAAATGACAGGGTGATGTCCTATTATCAGCCAATCTATAACAACGAAAACGGAAGTATAGAGAAGTATGAAGCGCTGTGCCGTATTTTGGACAAAGAAGGCCATCTATTGAATGCAAGCAGTTTTATCCATCCGGCCCATCTTGCAGGTTTGACAACAAAGATAACACGGGTCATGATCGACAAGGCTTTTAAATACTTCCAGTCAAACACTTATGCATTCTCGTTGAATGTCAGTGAACAGGACTTCCATGAGAAATATTTGGAAGAGTTTCTTCAATACAAATGTGACTATTATAATATCTCACCGAACCGAGTCTATATCGAGGTCGTTGAAAGTATCACTATCAACGGGGCCGATGAGACGCTTAACCAGATAAAACGTTTGCGTTCAAAAGGTTTTAATATTACTATTGATGATTTTGGAGTCGATCAGTCTGTCTTCAGCCGTCTTCTCAGATCAGAGGCAAAGACGATCAAGATCGACAGTTCGTTTATCAAAGACCTTGACACCAATCTGTCAAACCAGTTGATAGTTGAGAACATCGTTGCCTTTGCCAACCGTATCGGAGCGCAGACAGTCGCTGAGTTTGTTGATACAAAAGCAGTGTATGATAAAGTATGCGCGATGGGGATAAATTATTCGCAGGGGTATTACATTGGAGAGCCTCAGGCTAAGATAAACGCTCAGGCTATTACGAAAGACTCGGCTAATAATATCGCCTAGCCAGCCGTTTTAGTCCAACCTATTGTGGAAAAAGAACGGATCCGAGTCTGATCATGTTTGAACCGCATTTGATCGCCAGTTCAAAATCTCCGCTCATACCCATAGAGCAGATATCTGCCCCTTCAAGGGTCTCATAGATCTCAAAGGTCTTTTCAAAACTCTTCTGAATGATCTTGGTATCTTTAGTATGGGCCCCAATACTCATCAATCCTCGAAGTTCTATATTGGGGCAGCTCTCTTTGATCTGTGCATAGATATCACTTGCTTCTTCGGCAGAGACACCGCTTTTGCTCGCTTCATTGGCCGAATTCACCTGAAGAAGACACTCCATCTCGGCTTCCTTGACTTCAAGGCGCTGTTGAAGGGCCAAAGCCAGCTCAAGTGAGTCAAGACCCTGGAACATATAGGGATTGGCATCAATAAGGTGGTTTATCTTGTTTTTTTGCAGATTGCCGATAAAGTGCCATTCAAGAGGAAGGTCCTCAAGGTCATGTGACTTGGAAACAAGGTCTTGGACCTTGTTTTCGCCGAATGCCCACTGACCGATCTCATAGAGACGTCTGATAGCATCTTCTGTCGAATATTTGCTGACAGCGACAATCTTGACGATATGATGTTCGCTGACGGAGATGCGTGCATTTTCTATACGCTGTATGATCTTGTCCAAATGGATCTTATATTCTGTTTGTGTCATATTATCCTACTAATCTGTTAATATCGTTGTAAAGGCCTAAGAACATCAAGCCTATCAATAGTGCCCATCCTGCAATGGTCAGACGCACTAGCATATCCTCGGTCGGAGCACGGCGAAAGATCATCTCATATAGATTGAACATGATGTGACCGCCATCCAAAGCGGGAATTGGGAGGAGGTTTAAGACTCCAAGGTTGACTGAGATAAGTGCAGCAAAGAAAAAGACTGCCATCCAACCCTCAGCACTGGCATCGGCTGTTATCTTGACGATACTGATGACACCGCCAAGTTCTTTGGCAGGAACGTCACCCAAAATGAGACGCTGAACACCGCCGAAGATGATCGTCGATGCCCACAAAGTTTTTTCCCAAGCATACCCAAAAGCGTTTTCGACCGGAAGCTCTTTAGATGCGCCCGATGCACCAATCCCGATCATACGCCGCTGTATCGTCTCGTTGAAATCATTTTTTGCTTCGCGCATCTGTGGGGTTATAGTGAAGTTGTGAATGTACTGGCCTCTTTCAACTAGAAGATCGATTGAGCCTTTAGAACCTGAAATCGCCTTTGCCATATCTTCCCATGTCTCTATGGGCTGGCCATTTATATTAGTGATAGTATCGTTTGATTCAAGTCCGGCCATGTATGCCGGAGAATCCTTTACGACTTGGCCGATTACCGGAAGAAGAACTCTGGGCCCGCCCAGACCGATTGCCCAAAACAGCAAGAAGGCAATCACAAAGTTGGCAAACGGACCGGCAAGTAAAATAATGATACGCTGCCAGGGTCTTTTGGTGTTGTAGGAATCCTCGTCTTGACTGACGGCTGTCGGATCAAAGTCTTCCTGTCCTTTCATCTGCACATAGCCGCCAAGCGGTATCATGGCAATACGCCATTCTGTATCCTTCCATTGAAAGGAGGCGATCTTCTTTCCAAACCCGATACTGAAGACTTTGACGTAGACACCCATGACTTTTGCTGCCAAAAAGTGTCCGAGTTCATGAAAGAAGATCAAGAGTGACAAAACGACTAAGGAGACAAACCAACCCATTATTTTCCTTTCAAGGCTCTTGTGAAACCGATGATGTATTCAAGTCCTGAATAGATGGTCAGTATAACAGCAAACCATAGCAAGGCATTATCGACGGCAAAGAATAGATACTCCGTCAAAGACCAGTGCATGATCAAGAACCCTATAGCTATCATCTGTACGACCGTCTTGACTTTTCCGGCTAATGAAGCACTGACATCGATACCTTCAGCTACGGCGACGGTACGAAGGCCTGTGATAAAAAGTTCACGGACGATGATGATATAGATAGCCCAGGGATTGGCATCACCGGTCATCATAAGTGCAAGAAAAGCACCGATAGTAAGCATTTTGTCAGCCAGAGGGTCCAAGATCTTTCCAAGCAGAGTTGTCTGGTCCAGCATCCTGGCAATATAGCCGTCAAAGAAATCTGTCGTACTGGCCAGTACAAAGAGCAGGGCGGCAAGATAATAGACCCAGCTGATATGGATGCCTTTATCGGTGAAGAACTCAGGTGTGATAATGACCCAGAACATGACAGGGGCCATTAGTATACGTATCAAGGCCAGGATGTTGGGAAGATTGAGTATCTGATTCTTATTGTTTTGCATTGTTAGACTTTATGGGTGCACTCATAATAAGAGTGCAAGATTGTTAGATATCTATTGAAAGGTAGTTCCACCGTCAACGACGATAGTCTGACCTGTCAACCAGCTTGATTCAGGTCCGCACAGGAATAGACAAGCCCCGGTAAGGTCTTCAGACTCGCCCATACGAGAAAGCGGAGAACGTCTTACAACCTCACCTTTGACTTCTTCAGAGTTTGGAAATGCCTTGAGTGCATCTGTATCGATTGGACCGCCGCTTACGGCATTGACACGAATGCCTTTTTC
>JBFEIF010000018.1:0-29890 GCA_041553795.1 Sulfurimonadaceae bacterium | reverse complement strand
CTATTAGTAGTCCTTCGTTCAGGTGGTTATAGAGAGGGGGAAACGCCTGGTCCCATTCCGAACCCAGAAGCTAAGCCCCTCTTCGCTGATAATACTGCACCTTTCAGGTGTGGAAACGTAGGTCGCCGCCTGGACTTTCTTTTACACAATATAAATCCCTATTTATTTTTTCTCTCAATATGATCTAATTAAATAAACCATTCTGTGCTAGCTAATTTTTTGCTGTATATTTAATGACAAAATATTTCATAGATCTATATACTTAAGATTATTTATTACTCTTATGTTTAAAAGATATTAAATAAACACAAGCTCAATTATTTCTATTTCCTAGTCTGACGGTGATGTGTATATTGTGTGGTAACTTGCATTATTTACTTAAGTATGTTTTTTGACCCTATTTGTTTCTATATGTAACAATAGGTATGTATCGATAATTGCTTGTATTTTTTAAGTAAAAATCAAATTTCGGTTCTTTCTTAACAGAAACAGTTGAAATAATGCCTTTTTTTCTTATTTTGATAAATTAATCTAATAATATAAATTATATATTTACTCTTATTTGTTTTTATATAATAATTAATAAGAATAAGTTATTAATATTAAATTTACTTTAAGACTCACTTTATTTTTTCTCATCTATAATGCTTTCATTCGAGAAGGATGGCTTTAGGGACAGGCTCTAAAGTCTCTTTTTACATTTTTATATTTTAGGAGAATAGATGACAAAATCAATTAAATTAGCTCTAGTAGCTGCAATGGCAATGGGTGCAACTTCTGCATTCGCAACAAATGGTGATAACCTAATCGGACTTGGTGCTAAGTCACGTGCAATGGGTGGTACTGGTATTGCTCACTTCAATGGCGCTGAATCTGCTACTTCTAACCCGGCTCTAATTACTAAGTCAAGCGGCACTAATTTTGCATTTGGAGGCACTTATTTCCGTCCAAATGTTGAAGTTAAAACAGAAGACCGTACTACTACTCAAATGGGTGCTGGTGCTCCAAATGGTGTATCAGGGGGTACATATAAAAGTGAAGCTAAACACAATGTAATCCCATATGTTGCTTTAACTGAGAACCTAGACAATGGCTTTGCTGTTGGAGCTAGTATGTTTGGTTCAGCTGGAATGGGTACTGATTGGAGACATGCACCTGCAAATATTAATTTATTAGACGGTAATGGTCCGGATGATACTTTTGGACTATATAGCATGCGTTCAAATCTGCTTTTGCTAAAGTTCTCAATTCCTTTGGCATATGGACAAGACAACTGGTCAGTGGGTATTGCTCCAGTCTTAATGTATGGTTCTCTTGATATGTCATTCAAAACACCAGGTGTTGATAGTGGTGTAGCAGGTGCGACTACTGGTACCGGTTTTCCAGATGGTTCTTTAGTTAACCATGGTAATGGCTCTTCTGCGAGTTTCGGGCTAGGCCTTGAAGTCGGTGCTGCATATACATTACCAGATATGGGCGTAACACTAGGTGCTACTTACCATTCATCAATTGAAATGGAATATAAAGACCAGATCTCTACATCTGCAGCTGCATTTGGTTTTGTAGGTGCAAATGCATTTAATGACAAACTTGAGCAACCAGCAGAGTATGGTCTTGGTATTGACTGGACTGAAGGCGATATCTCTGTAACAGCTGATTGGAAAAATATTCGTTGGGGTAATGCACGTGGTTACCAAGACTTTGGTTGGGAAAACCAGAATGTATATGCTTTAGGTGCTGAATACAGAATGGATGATCTAGCTTTACGTGCTGGTTACAACTATGCTAAAAACCCAATCAAAACTACTGATGGAAGTGGATTGGGTGGATCAATGAATACACTGAATCATGTAATGTTCCCAGCTGTTACTGAACGTCACTATACTATTGGTGCTGGATACCAGTTCACTAAGAATGTCGGTGCAGATTTAGCAGTTACTTATGCAACAAGTCCAGATGTAACAGCTATTAGTGGTGGTTCAGGTCTAGGCACAATTACTGTAACAAACGACCAATTCGCATTATCTGCTAACCTTAACTACTCTTTCTAAGAATAGTCTCCTCTTTACTACCTTCGGGTGGTGGAGTTTCAAATTATTGCAACAACTTTTAATTTCAC
Source organism: Sulfurimonadaceae bacterium (assembly GCA_041553795.1). Taxonomy (GTDB): domain Bacteria; phylum Campylobacterota; class Campylobacteria; order Campylobacterales; family Sulfurimonadaceae. Next base: position 27,771 of record JBFEIF010000018.1, on the reverse strand, counting down.
AATCCCCACACAATCATCTGTTTAAATAATAACATTCATTGAATTGACTTATGAGATTGTTTTTACATGTTTCATATGTTACCAATGGTAAAAAAAGAACAGCTTAGACTGTTTATCATGAAATTTGTTTATCTTAGCTATGATAGAATCATATAACAAATTTCCAAAAGGAAGAAAATGTTTACAAAAACAATGAAGATAGCAGTTGCAGCTTTACTACTTGTCGGTAGTGTTGCTGTAGCTAAAGACGGTATTTATTTCAATGCGGCACAAGGTGATAAAGAAGAAGCCTATAACACAATGATCAATGAAAAGATCGATGCAATCGGTTTTAAACTTTCTGATCCACATGAAAGAATCAATGATGCATATGCGGAAAAGTATTCAAAAGAGCCAGGTTTCAAAAAGACTTTGGATAACTTGGGATTTTTCTCAATCACAAATGATAAAGCGATTCGTCCATTATTGTTAAAAGACCCACGTCTTGGAGGATTCTCTCCTTTTAACCTTCATGTGTACAAATATGTAGATGAGGATGTTACTCGTGTTGGTCACGTAAATCCTGAAGTCATGCTTGACATCGTCGGAGTTGAAGATAAGTCAATTCGTGCTGATTTCATCGCTTCATTCAAACCACTGGATGCTTTGGTAGACAAAGAAATCGGTGGGAAGAAAGAAGTCATTACTTTCGAAAAGCTTCCTGCAACTAAGCTAATGGAATTTGAGATGACTTTTGAACGCCCTGAAGGTGTTACAAAAGATGACATTCTAGATGGTGAATTTGCAGGTCTTGATACTTGGATGTCAGATGAGTTCGAAGCAGCATTTGAAGAGAACAAGTATATTATCGCTGGTTACAAAAACTTCGCAGAGAAGTACAGAGAAGCAGATCTTGAGTTTGAAAAGTATGATTTCTATGTAACCTATTCACTTTGCCACTTTTTCTTCTCATACGGTATTTTTAACCATGGTAATGCACAGGCAGGCGCTTTCGCACCGTGTTCAATGTACATGTATGTCGAAAAAGATTCAAACGTGCTTCATATCGGAATGCCATACCTAGAAAATTGGGTTGCTATTGCAGGCATCAAGGACCAGAAGCAGATCGATTCTATTCGTAAACTTGACAAAGAGATCATCAGTATCATGGAAGGTCTTGGAGCTAAGTTAAAATGAGAAATTTACTAAGCATCTTGGCGCTTGCGCTGGTAGTAAGTTTTTCTGGTTGTAGCTCTAAGTCTGTTAGTACAGGTGAAGAAAGTGCGCCAAAAGAAGTCCATGCTTACCTGATAGGCGAACTGATGACTGCGGAAGCTGTAAGTGCTAAACTTACAGAGGCCGGTTTTGAAGTCGTCGGCACTTATCTTGTGAACAAGAAAAACGACCTGCAAACGGTTGTCTACACAAATGAAGCCTTAAAGGCGATGGCAAGTAATCCAAGCCGTGGTTTTGCTGGAATAGGACGTATTCTTATAGACGGTACTAATAAAAAGATCTCTATTTCTAATCCGGAATATTTTGGCAAGGCTTTTATGCAAGACAGTGCTGACTATTCTGAACTGAAGAAGATCAAAGATACATTGACTGCTGCCTTTACAGGTCTGACTGAGAGTGCTGACAAGTGGGTCTATGCAGATCTTTCTGACTATCACTTTATGGTCGCAATGCCTTACTATCAGGACAGCATTATTGTTGGCGAAGGTCCTACAGAAGAACTTTTGAAAAAGGCTGAGTCATATAAAAGCGGTAAATCACATCTGTTTACTGTCAAGATCGCTGAAGGCAAATATCTTGTAGGATACGAGCTAAGCAAGCGTACGGCTAAGTTCCCTGAGAAGACAGGTATTCAAAATGCAGGTCTGCTTCCTTACACGATATTGATCGAGAACAATGAGGCGCGCATCTTGGACCCTAAGTTCTATCTTGCTGTCTCTTATCCACAACTGACTATGGGGCAGTTTATGACGATTGCTACTGTTCCTGGAGCAATTGAACAAGACTTGTCTAAGCCTTTTAATTAAGCCTACATGACTGCCTATGGCAGTCATCTTTCTCTTTTACTTTTCTCTTTTCATTTAATACATATTTTTAGCTTTTGTTGTTATAGTTGCCAAATCTATTTTTGCACAGGACTCTACATGGTTGATATCTACAAAGACGGAGGTTCAGATGAATGGTTTTACCCCCAAAGTGCATATATTCTAAGTGAGACAGATGAACATGGTATGATAACCTATGCCAATGATATCTTCTGCGAGATCGCCGGTTATAAACTGAGTGAACTAATCGGTAAGCCACATAATATTGTTCGTCATCCTGACATGCCTAGAATAGCATTTAAAGGGCTTTGGAATGATATCCAATCAAAAGGCTTCTGGACTGGCTATGTAAAGAATATGCGTAAAGACAGAGGTTTTTACTGGGTATATGCTACGGTGATAAGAAAAATAGCGCATGATGGCAGTGTCAACTATTTGTCTGTACGGGTTAAGCCAAGCCGAAAAGATGTTAGCAACTATAGTAAATTATATGCTGAATTAAAAGAGAAAGAGTAGTATATATTTTATTAGAGCCATTTGGCTCTAATATGAGTGTTATCTCGTAAGAGGATTCCCATTAGGTACGACAATACCGCCAAAGCTTTGGATGATTGATGTAATCTCGATATCAAGCTTGTCAATAATATCCAGTTTCTTTGGATCAACAATACCAAGTGCACCACTCCAAGCTCTAAGTGTAGGCATACCTATTACGACCTTGTTTTCTCCTTCTCTGACATAGACATACATCGAACATGGGGCGAAGATCCCTGCCATAGGTACACCGTCTTTACCGTCGAAAACATTGTATGAGAATGGAATATGGCAAAGGTCATAGGCCCAGTAGGAGACATAATCAGGCATTATGTCATCATCTGAGTTAAGACTCTCTTTTACATTGTAATAACCGGCAATAATATAGCCTTTTGTCTGAAAAGTCGATTCAAATTTTTCTTGAAACTCTTCAAGGAATTCATCAATATCTTCTGGTTCCTCAAAGGGTATTTCGTAGTTCATCATTGTGTCTTCTGCACGGCCCGAAACAGGTACATAGGAGACTTCTCCGCCTAATTTCTCTACAATTGCAGCGTCTAATGGTTTAAACATGCTGATAAACTCTTTTTTAATCTCTGGATCATTGATCTCAAGTATATCCAGCATAGCTTCAGGTGTGAGGTGTGCTACGACAGTCTTCATATCCTTTTGGGTTCTGTAAGTAAGGAGATTAAAGGGTGTGAACGCTCCGATGCGTGGGTCTTTGTTCAATAGTGGACGGACATGTTTGTCGTTAACCAAAGATGAAAAGGCGATGTTGTCAAGATGCGTCTCACCGAACCTTTCCTCATAGACAGTTTGGACATTGTGGTGCGGATCGTTTACGAAAAAGCCGATCTCTTTCAAGTCTTTTTTTACAAATTCAAAAAATTTGTCATCGATCTTATCTTCATAAGTATAAACGACTGCTAGGTTTTTATTCTCAGAAGGCGTGAATTTTACGTCTCCTTCTTGTGGGACAGCAAATGCGCTGATACTGATCAGGGCAGGTAGTAAAAGTTTTGAAAGCAGTTTCATTTTTAGCCTTTTATAGATTTCCTTAGGCAGGAAATTAGATATTATGGGGCTTAGTATAGCTTTTTTTATATGAATGTAAATAAAATATTGAGGTTAATGTATGAAGATATGCAGCTTGTTACCTAGCTGCATATCTTGAGAAAGAAGTTATTACTCAGCAGTGATAGAGTTTACTGTATCTTCGAACAGTTTTTGAGCTTCAATCAATGTACCAAAAGTCTCTTTGTCTGTTATATCTAAGTCAGTTGAGTTGATCCAGTTATCAACAGATGGGAAACCCATTTTCGTTGTTGTTTCGTCTTTCTTTTTGTAAATATAGAAAGTACATGGTGCGAATGCTCCAACTTCTGGGTGCTTTTGGTGAATAGGGAAGATTACGTCCAGTTTACAAACAGAATAGGTGTCGTAATAGTCATACGCATCATAACCACCGTCTACGAATTCACTTTTAAAGTCAACAAATCCTGGAAAAAGGAAACCGATAGGTTCCATCTCACCTTCGAACTCAGCTTCGAAATCATCTTTAGCTGCTACGATATCCTCTTTGTTGTCACCGCCAAATTCTACTTCAAAAGATGTAGCAAGTGTCTGGCTCATATCAGAAACTTTTTCATAGTTAAGTTCTTTGAAATGACCACCTGGAAGTGCTTTAGCAAGTGCTTCTTCTAATGCTTTAGCATATGCAATAAGATCTGGATTATTCTGAGGGATTCCAGTGATTCTAGACATACCTCTTAGTGTTAAAGAAGAGATGCTCATTGTCTTGCCAGCAGAAGTGTCATCATCTCTGTTTGAGTAGATAGACATACTTAACGGCGAAAGAAGACCGATACTTGGGTAATCTTTAACAAGTGCTAAAACATGCTTTGAACTGTGTGTTGTAAAAAGATGGTAAGTCTCATAATATGTCGCACCGAAACGTGGTTTGAATGGTCCGTTCATATTGTTGTTACCATCGATAACAAAGCCAGCGTTCTCAAAAGCTTTTTCAATAGTCTTAGTGGTTATCTTACCGTCTGGGTTAGCAACTGTAAAGATACGGATATCTTGACCATCATTTCCGCCAACTACGCCAGGAGTCTTTCCTGCACATGCTGTCAGTACTAATGCTACAAGAGCACTTATTATGATTGTGTACATCTTTTTCATTTTTGTCCTTATTGTTTTGGTATTGACATTTCATCATACCAATTTTAAAAATCAGTGGGAATTGTAGCACTATTTATATCTAGGGAATCTTAATAATTAGATATAAACCGTGTCCCCGACGTTTATCTTGCCTTCATTGATAGCTCTTGCAAATATTCCTCTATGCTCTTTCAAAAGTTTTGGTGCTTTAGCATCGACTTTTGATAAACCTTTGCATAATGTACAGCTTTGGGTAATCTCAAGCAGTGTTTCACCGACTTTGACCCTGTCACCTACGCTTAAACCATATGGGTTGCAGTCCATTAAAATATTCTCGCCCAATGAACCGTAAGGCATTTCAATGTTGTTCTCTTTTGCCAGAGTGTAGCTTTCGATCGAGCTAAGCAAAATTGAACGATGCGGATCTTTACCGTGAAACTTATCATTAAGCACACCATCGCTATCAACAGAGATCCGATCCTGCTGTATTGTCTGTGTGTTTCCGTTTATGTCTTTTTCTGATATAAAGAGGGCTAGGACTTTTCCGGATATATCTGTATTCATTTGCTGTCCTTTTCTGATAGTGTTTGGCAATATTTGTCGATGTCCGTTCTTAGATAGGCTTTGGAGTGAATGAATTTTAGTGTTATAAGAAACTCATGCTCATCCTGGTAGCCGATCGCACCATAGATTATACTGTTATTGGCATCAATAAAGATAGAAGAAGGATAGTAATTGTATCCGATGTGCTTGGCAAATTCACGTCCGTTTCCGACGAAATCTTTATAGCTTATCCTGTCGTTATGATTGATGTTGATGTCAATAACAAAAAAATCTTTTTCTATCATCGCATGTATAGTCTCATCATCAAATGTAAATTCGATCATACTGTCACAATAGCCACAGTCAGTGCGGTGCAAGAATATATATACATCTTTGTCAGTTTGTTTGACAAGTTCATCAATGTTTATATCTTTTGCAATTATTGATACTGGGAGCAGGAATAAGAGGATGATTATGTGTTTGATTGATTTTAGCAAGTGAGTACTTTAAAATTAAATGAAGTGAGTCAACCTAAGGTTGACTCTTTCTTCTGATGCAGGTTGTAGAAATTACTTGATTACTGCTTCAGTAGTTTCAGTGTTACCTTTACGGTCAACCCATGTCATGATCAAAGTATCGCCTTTGTTAGCTTTGAACTTGAACTTGATAATCGGGTTCTTTGCAAGGAATTGACTTGTAGATACTTCGTATACAAGTTTACCGTTTACACTTCCTGTAATACGTGTAACAAAGTTTGCATTCTCTTTGTCACCAGTCTTTTTAGCTGCCTGGTCGTAAGTTGTCATATCGTGCTGGATTTGGCCCTTGGCTTCTACCGCTCCGCCTTTTACTTTTGCTTTGATTCTCATAAATATACCTTTATTTAATTTTTTTATAAAAGTGAAGGGAGATTAACCTTCACATCCACCTAGTGCAACAGTAAGGATTTTCTTACCAGCGTACAACTTGCCATCTTGACCTTCTACGATTACAGTTACTGTAATTGGAGTACCGTCTGACTTCAATTTGATGTTCATATCGTAATCAATGATGCTGTTTTCGTGTACTGTAAATGCTGCTACTGCAGATTCTGGGTTAGCATTTTGGAAAACTGCAACACTTTTTGCAGGGATGTCTGATGAGATAGCGATTGGAACAGCTCCACCGTTTGCTGCTACATCTGGCATATCAACTTTTACACCGCTTTCGATTACTGCTGTAGTACCGTACATTGCTGTGATAGCATCATCAACAGTGTGAGCTGTCCATACAGTTGGTTTTGTTGCTCTAAAGTCTTCTGCATTTGCTGCAGGAACAAGTGCAGCAGCTGCTACAGCTAATCCACTTAGGCTTAAAAATTTTCTTCTTTCCATTGTTGTTTCCTTTGTTTTATTTACCAGAGATTAAGTAATCAACCACTGATTTAAATTGTGCATCTGTTAAGCTAGATCCACCTTTAGCTGGCATTCCGCCTTCTGTTCCTTTGATACCGTTAGCATATACTTTAGCAATACCTTTACCAGTATAACCAGCCCATTCGCTGCTGCCCGGTGCTAGGAATGATGAGTGACACATCGCACAGTTGCTTTCATAAGCTGCTTTGGCATTAAATGCACCTGCATCTGCTGCAGGAAGGTCTCTTGCTACAGAGATAGGTGGTAAGAAATCTCTAATACCGCCACCCTCTTTGATACGAACGACTTTTGCAGATGGCTCTTGGCAATCTTTCATACAACGCTCACTTGGCTTGACTTTGATAGCACCAAAGTTAGTTGGGTTAGCATAGTATTTACGTACGTCTTCAAGTGCACCAGGACCATCGATATTTGGTTCAAAACCTTTTTCGTTTGGCATCTTGATCTTCATGAACTTCTCTTGATCAAGAACATAGTCTTCATCTACAGGCTCACCGTCGATTTCCATCTCATTGATGTTTAGGATGTAAGCAGTTAGTGCATACGTCTCATCATCACTTAAAGATTTAGTGTTTGGATGTGGCATACCTGATTGGATGTACCACCACATTGTACTAGCTTGTGGCCAGTATGTTCCGAATACACGGACAGGACCGTCTGAATTGTCACCAACTCTTTGTAGTGTCAATGTTTTTTGACCAGCAACCGCGTTACCTTTTGCAAGTGCAGGGTATCCGCCGCCGCCTGAACCAAAGTCACCGTGACACATAACACACTGAGCTTCATAAAGCTCTTCACCTTCTTCTACAGAACCTTGTCCCGGAGGAGGAGGTGATGTTGGAGTAACGTCTTTATCCCAAGCTGCGATCTCGTTAGCAGTCGCTCTTCTACCGTGGTTAAGTGCCGGTATTTCTTGAGTATTGACTGCATATGGACCAGTCATTCCGTTAGCGACCGGACTGTATGTACCGCCGTCGATTGTCGCTTTACCATTTCCGTATGCCAATTCAGCCGGAGCAGCAGCTGAACCGCCACCACAACCTACAGCGAATAGTGCAGCAGCAGCGATTGCTGAAGCAGATATAATTAATTTACGATCTAATTTGAACATGATTCACCTTTCCTTCTGCTGTTACTTCCCATGTTTCTACACCATTTCTATGGTAAACACCTTCTACACCAAGAACACCTGTCTCTTGATCGACAGTCGGTTGGATATAACCTGCGTCATCCATCGCGCGAGAAGTAAGAAGCAGTTGCTCTCCATTCGCTTGTTGGAAGTTCTTTGGAATTGTATACATGTATGACCAGCGAGTCCATGACTTAGGTAATACAAGACCTTTTAGCTGTGCTTCAACGTAGTTCTTACCACCGTCAAAAGAGATATCAACACCAGTAATAGTACCCATACCTGACCATGCAAGACCTTCGATCTCAACCAGATCACCTTCTTTAAGATCAGTCCATGGCTTCTCTGGAGATGGTGTAACAACAGTTGAGTTTACTTCGTTAGCATAGAAGTGCTGGATAGCTTTTCCAGTCTTCTTAAGTGCTGTATACTTAGAAGTTTCTTCTTTACAATAGAAAGGCTCTGCAGAGAACTCTAAACGCTTAAGCCATTTAACACATAAGTTACCTTCCCAGCCTGGGACAAGAAGACGTACCGGATAACCTTGTTCAGGACGTAGCGCTTCACCATTTTGTCCCCATACAAGCATCGCATCATCCCATACTTTGTCCATTGGAATCGTACGGCCCATCTCAGAGTTGTCAGAACCTTCTGCTAGCATCCACTGAGCACCTGGCTTAACACCAAGATCTTTAATAAGGTCTTTGATGTAGACACCTGTCCATTCTGCAGAACTCATGAAACCTTTAGCAAACTGCAAAGAGTTGAACTGTGGTCCACGCCATTCTTGTCCGCCGTTAGCCGGACATTCGATGAAGTGTGTACGAGTAACACGTGGGTAACGCTTAAGTTCATCCAATGTAAGGATGATATCTCTTTCCAGCTCTGCTCCGTGGATCATCAAACGGAATTCAGTAGGATCGACATGCGCAGTACCACCATGACAACGGCTGAAGAAAAGACCATTTGGAGTAATGATACCTTCAGATTCGTGGATAGGACATACAGCAATTGATGCTTGGAAGTTACCTGAAGCCAATAGCTTAGTATTTCTTCTTACGTTGTTGTGCTCATAAGCTGATGGGATCCCGTAACGGTTTTTAGTTACTGGATCTCCTAGTTTTTGACCCCACTTCACGTGATGCATGATTAGTGGATCATCACCTGCAGTTGCTTGGTTTGCTGACAATGCAGTTGCAGCTGCAACTGCACCGATCGATGCTGTCTTTTTGAAAAAGTTTCTTCTGCTAGATTGCGTATCATCGTTAGATAATAGCTCTACTTGAGAATTTTCATTCTTCATTGGTTCTCCCTTTCTAATTTTTTGTAGTTATAGTCTGTATCGGCATTAAAAGGACTTTTTTCATCAAGTCCAATTACATTTAGTGATTAAATCGTAATTCGTGAGTAGTTTAAGTCTAAAATACTCAAAGAATTTCCACGCTAACCTGACGTAACATGAAAATAGTACGAATGTAAGTGTACTGAAATTATTATTTAGAAGGAATAATTTTATGGACTAAACTAAATAGCCTTGTTACCAAGTGAAACAAACACTCTTCTAAAAGTGCCTAATCAAGGAATAAATGTTTGTTTTTGTGGTCAGCTGTAAAGATGATTACTCTGTTGAGACTCACCTTGCGATTTGAGTTCTCAGAACCTATTCGCCTGGACGATTCCAAGAACGACATAGACATCGTTTTCTTCATCCATATAGAAAGGGATGGTATACCCTTGATGCTCTATGTCTCTGACCGATTCGTCGTCAAAATAGATTGATTTCTTGTATTTTTTAGCCTTGCTCGGCATGTTTAGGATGACGGTGTCTAGGTAGAGTTTAAAGTCTTTTATACCTTTGAAGTCACTTTGCATGTACGGCCGGACTATGGCTTTGAACTGTTCACTGAAAAGCTCTGAAGTTAGGATCTTCATTGTTCTGCTCTTTCTTTGAGCCATGCATCGATCGCCTTCATCTCTTCATGGTAAGGAGGAAATTCACCTGCTTCATCTTTAAACTTCTGAAGTTCTGCTTGAAATCTTTGCTGATGTTCAAGGAAGGTCTGATCGACAACCTTGACCTTCTCTTTTGGCAGTGTGTTCAAAAATTCTTCGACATAATCATCTTGTACCTGCAATTGTATGGTTTGCATTGCTTACCTTTGACTGAATGGTTTATCGATTTGATTATAGCGTCTGCAAAGTTCAATTACCGTTAAATGTCCAAGAGGACCCTGAGAAAATATCAAGATTATTCGGTGAACTGTTATGAAAGTTGTAAGTAAAAGTCTGCTTTAATATGCCAATGATTATTGCAGCAGGGAGATTTGCATGAAAGTAGGGATCGTTTTATTTTTAGGTATGTTGGGTCTGATATTGAGCGGATGCGGGGGGGCTACGGCATTGCCAAAACATTATTCTCAATCCCCTTCTGAACAGATGAAGGAGTATGGAGAAGTCAAATCGTTTGTAACTTTTAATAAGGTTAGTGTCAAGGAGTTTATAACATCAGGAAATGATGTAAACACACTGGATAATAATGGAAATACATTACTCCAGGTAGCAGCTTTAAGTGGGGATGTAGAAACTGTCTCTTATCTGCTTGACAATGGTGCAAAGAATATTGTCAAGAAGGAAGGGTCAGTTCTTTCTGGCTTTCCAGCCACAGGTTATGCTATGCAAGGTCCGAGTTCAGAGGTCCTTGCCTTATTGGTCAAGAAGGGTTATATTCCGAATAAAGAAGAGTTGAAAGACGGGCTGTCAACACATGAAAGTGTAATAAAATCTGCTCAAGATATGATAGAAAAATATCCTGAGTTAAAAAAATCTTATACTTCTACACTTGCAACGCACCGAAAAATGCTTGCGTACATCAAGCAATTATTAGATGATTCGACACGGGATGAACGAACAGAGGCGTCTTTCAAGACGGCGCAAACTGAGAACACCCTTGAGAGCTATCAATCCTTCCTGACCGAGTTTCCTGAGTCACGATTTGTAGACGATGCCCGCAAGCAGATTTCTGCTATAGAAGAACAGCAGAAACAAGAGGAGCAGGCGAATAAGGTCATCTTGGACAAGATCATGGCCTATCTGCAGCAAAAGGATGTTGAAGGATTGCTTGATTATGCCAACAAAAACCCGGATGTGATGGCGTTTGCACATAAGCAGCCAAAGATCTATCTACTCTTCACAGGTCCCAAAGAGCTGCAGGTGGGTAAACTGCTGCAATACAAAAAACGCGGGATATCCGAAGCGGTATTGGTATCAAAGGTCAAAAGTCTGAAAAAGCCCTATAGAAAGTTCTCGCTTGACGAGATAGAGACGATGATGAACCTTGGTATTACGGACGGTCTCTTGGTTGCCATGATGGATGTGACGACGGAAGTCGAGACTGAGAAGATCCGCTCAGACGAACAGCTAAAGCTTGTTCAGGCACAAAAAGAGCTGATAGAGAAGATCGACTCTCAGAAAACGGCCTATGTACAGCCTGCTGTACAGGCTTCACCTGTAGGGGCTGCATCCAATGTATTGGTGGACAAAGTCACAGACAAGGCAATAGACGCTCTGATAGACCATCTGTTTTAAAAAGGATATGAAATGAGATCTTTATTTTTCGGATTGACCGGCCTGTTGTTTTCAGGCTGTTCGATGATGATTGAAAGGGGGGACTATGTCACTTATACCAGTGAGGATTATGTATTTATTCAGAACAGCTTTATTGATAAAAGTATTGACTGTATAGAACTAGGCGAAATACAGCAGGGGGGAATGGGTGTCAAATACTGTGTGGGCGAGAATTATGCCTCACAATTTGTCCAGGGCTTTATATTCGAGCACCAGTATAAGAGCATAGATGAACGTCTGATCGGCGGGACGCTAAGTTTTCAAACTAAGACATTGATCACCATCCCATGCAGCTCGGAGACGATTGATGGTGTGCACGCAGGGACGGAGTATATCAACTGTATGATCCCACAAAAGAATTTTGATCTCTATTATTTCATAATGAACTCAAAGAAAGACGTGAATGGTATTTTTCAAGCAGCAGTAGGAGACGAGAGAGTCTATCGTGGTGTCATTGGAAAAGAAGGGAAAGTTCTGCTTGACAAGTTCTATAAAGACAGAAGAGAGAATAGCAAGATAAAGTGGAAGCGCAGAAGCCTTTGACGCTAGCGCTTTGCCCTAAGCAGGTTTATTTGCAGGCAGACTTGCTTGGGGATAGATAATATTGATTTACCCAACCTGATATTCCCTTGTACTCGACATAACACCACTCATCTTGAGCCTGTTCAAGAAATGCTTTGACTTCCTCTTCTTCCATATTCATCATCGCTTCAAAGCTGATATTCTTACCGCATCCATGATTCTTGAGACACTGTGCATTATAAGGAATAGACGACACTTTTTTGGATTTATGGTCTGCTTTAGAACGCATGTTCAAGCTGTCATTAGATTTCACTTTTTGGATCTTCCAAAATGCTATGTTTTCTGCAAACAGTGAAGATGCAAGCAATAAGATCAGGGTGGCTATTAGATGTTTCATAGGGGCTCCGGTTAATAAGTTTGTATTATTATAGCCAAGAGTTGGCGAAATCATAAAAAAGTTGGGGAAATTGCGTCGTGTAAAGAAAAGTGCGCGGACTTAAAGCCCGGCTGCTTTGATTTTTTCAGACTGGAAGTGGGCCTGAAGGGGTTCGATGATCTCATCCATCAGTCCGCCGCCAAGGATCTCGTTCAAACGGTACAGGGTAAGATTGATGCGGTGGTCTGATATACGGTTTTGCGGATAGTTGTAGGTACGAATACGTCCTGATCTGTCACCGGTTCCAACCTGCTCTTTACGGGCAGCGCCATCAGCCAGCATCTTCTCTTGCATCTCAAGATCATAAAGACGTGCTTTGAGCACCTTCATCGCTTTTTCTTTGTTTTTATGCTGGGACTTTTGGTCCTGATTGGTCACGACCAGACCTGTCGGCAAGTGGGTGATACGTACAGCAGAGTCGGTAGTATTGACCGACTGACCGCCACATCCTGATGAACGCATAACGTCCACTTTAAGATCACTCGGATTGATCTCGATCTCGACATCATCGACTTCAGGCATGATAGCTACGGTAATGGCTGAAGTATGGACACGTCCCTGGGATTCCGTCTGCGGAACACGCTGAACGCGGTGTGTACCAGACTCATGTTTAAGGTAGGAATAGACCTTTTCACCCTTGATAAGCGCGATGATCTCTTTGAAACCTCCGGCATCGCCTTCGGATGAAGACATGATCTCTATCTTCCAGCCTTTTATTTCTGCATAACGTGTATAGGCCGTAAAAAGGTTTCCAACGAAGATAGCTGCTTCGTCACCGCCGGCACCCGCACGCATCTCCAAAAAGATGTTTCTGTCGTCATTCGGATCTTGAGGGACCAGAAGACCTTTTAGCTCATCTTCGATCAAAGGGATCTTTGGTTCGATCTCTTTGATCTCTTCTTTGGCAAGTTCTGCCATCTCAGGATCACCCAGCATCTCTTTATTATCAGAGAGTTCCTGAAGTATAGCAATATACTCTTTTGCTTTTTCGACAATAGGCAAAAGGTTTGACTGCTCTTTTGAGAGTTCTGTCATTTTTTTGATATCAGATGTGATGTTCGGGGAGCTTAAAAGTTCAGTAAGTTCATCATAGCGTTTTAAAAAGGGTTCAAGTTTTGATTTTAACATTGGAGTCTCCAGTCAGGGGTGAAGAAGTTATGCTTGGTCCCATTGGACCAGCATGGTGAAGAGGTAATGTGGAAGGAAATATGTTTGGCTATAAATAGCACACTACCTCTCACCACAAGCGTCTATGACGCTTTGCTTAAACTCTTGTAATTAAGCGATTGCGTTAACAGCAGTGTGTAAACGGCTTACTTTACGTGCAGCAGTCTCTTTTTTCAAGATACCTTTGCTTACAAACTTGTGAATCTGCTGGTTAGCAACTTTAAGTGCTGCAGTAGCTTCTTCTTTGTTTCCTGCGTCGATTGCAGAACGAACGTCTTTAACGATGTTTTTAAGACGAGTACGGTAGAAACGGTTACGTTCAGTCTTCTTGATTGTTTGACGGATACGTTTTACTGATGATTTATGGTTAGCCATATCAATATTTCCTTAATAGGTGCACTCTGTTGGCCCTATATTTTTTTTAAGAGTAGAACTTTACCTGAAATATAATTAAAATTAAGTTAAGGATAGTACATAAATTTCAAAAAAGTATTTTTCCGGTACCTTTCAATTGCAAAAATCTATTTTTCATATTTATCAACTATAAAAAAGATTAGTGATGATAAAATGCGCGAATAGGTATAATGTATAGATTATTACTCTGGATCAGCGAGGATTAGCTCACTGAAGGCTCCAGACAAGGATAAATATGAAGTTATTTGGTACAGACGGAGTCCGAGGACAGGCCGGTAGTTATTTAAGCGCATCAAAAGCGATGAACGTTGCTATTGCAGCAGGCATATATTTTAAGCAGCATGCCAAGACAAAAAAGATCCTTGTAGGTAAAGATACACGCCGTAGCGGCTATATGATAGAAAATGCGATCGTCAGCGGCCTGACTGCTATCGGATATGATGTTGTCCAGATCGGGCCTATGCCGACACCGGCTATTGCCTTTCTTACAGAGAACATGCGCTGCGACGCCGGGATTATGATATCGGCATCCCATAATCCTTTTGAAGATAATGGGATCAAGTTTTTCGATGCGCAAGGAAACAAACTTGGCGAAGAGATAGAAGCAGAGATCGAGGCCATCTATAACAACCATACATTGATGACATCATCTTGTGCGGTCGGTAAGGAAATCGGTCATGCCAAGCGTATTGACGACGTCATCGGCCGTTATATAATACAGTTGAAAAACTCTTTTCCAAAAGAGCTGTCGCTGCAGGGACTCCGTATTGTCTTGGATACGGCAAACGGAGCCGGCTATAGAGTCGGGCCGACTGTCCTTGAAGAACTGGGTGCTGAAGTCATCGTCATCCACAATAAACCGGACGGTTTTAATATCAATGAAAACTGCGGCGCCTTGCATACTAAAGACCTTTCACAGGCTGTTGTCAAATACAGAGCCGATATCGGGATCGCTTTGGACGGAGATGCCGATAGACTTGTAGTGGTAGATGAAAAAGGCAAGGTCGTTGATGGTGATCAGCTTCTTGGTGCGATGGGTGTCTATCTGCATAAAAAGCATATGCTCAAGGGTGATGGCATTGTCGCAACGGTTATGAGTAACCTGGGGCTTGAAGAGTATCTCAAAGAAAACAAGCTTAAACTGTATCGTTCCAATGTCGGCGACAAGTTTGTCCTGGAAATCATGAACGAAAAAGGTATCAACTTTGGCGGTGAACAAAGCGGGCACGTGATCTTGCATGACTACGCCAAGACAGGCGACGGCCTTATGTCGGCATTGCTGATCCTTGCCCTGATCCTTGAGTCCGGAAAAAAAGCCTCAGAGGTACTGCGTCCATTCGCGCTTTATCCTCAGCAGCTTAGAAACATCAATATCAAAGAGAAGAAACCCCTTGATAAGATCGAAGGCCTGAAGGAGCATCTGGAGCATGTAGAGAAACTGCACATGCGCCATCTTATCCGTTATTCAGGTACAGAAAACAAGTTGAGAATTTTACTTGAAGGAAAAGATGCTAAAGTTCTGGACGCAAAAATGAATGAACTGGAAGACTTCTTTGGAAAACAACTCGCTTAAAAAATTTTTTAGCCTTATCTGGCCTATGGCACTTGCCATGGTCGGGATCTTTATTATCGACCAAAATATCAAACAACTTTTTTTAGACGGATTGCGCTACTACACGGAGTGTATTGATCTTATCCTGGTGTTCAACAAAGGAGTGGCATTTTCTATGTTCGCTTTCTTGAAAGAGTGGCTGAAATGGATACAGCTTGTCATGATATCGGGCGTTGTCCTCTACACGGTCTATCTTAACAAACGGATCTATGCTGTTCCGGTAGGTATCCTGGTTGGGGCCGGGTTCTCAAACGTCTATGACCGTTTTGTTCATGAAGGTGTCGTGGATATGGTGTATTGGCATTGCGGTTTTGACTTTGCGGTCTTTAATTTTGCCGACGTCATGATCGATCTTGCCGTGGTTTGGCTGTTATGGATCAACTGGAAGGCAGACAGGGCTGCAAAGCAATAGCAGTTTCTTCCATTGGATCATAGCGGAAGATTCAATACTTCTTCAGGTTCTCTCTATAAAGAGGACCTGGCCTTTTAAAAAGCGTTGGCAAGCAGAGGGAGCTGGTTCAGCAGGGCCTCACAATAATCATTTTGCTCGAGGCTCTCTTTCCACTTTTTATTGAGCTTATCAATTCCGAAATACGCACCCAGTACCATACCGATCGCAATAGCGCGAGATGCGTTGTCTCCACCTACCATTGCATTTGCCTGGATGGCTTTATTAAGTCCATCCGGATCATTGGCATATTTCAGAATGAAATAGATAGCACCCGGAAGGGTCCCTTCTGTGGGACTCGCCTTTCCGACACGGATCGGTTCAGACCTTCCGATGTCCCATAGCCTTGCCATAGAAGTCAAAGCAAGATCGTCAACAAACTTCTCTTTTGAAAGTTCTGTAGAAGGATCAGTCGCTTCTTTGTATTTTGCTATAGCCTGAGCTGTCTTCGCTTCAAAAAAACCTCCCATCTGTATGGCAACATCCTCAATAGCATTCTGAGGTATCTCACCGTTGATGACCCTGTGGGTGACACGGGCGAAGAACTCTCCACCGCCAAGGGCTGAAGCTTCTCTGTGTGTAAACATCGCTTTTCGGGCTACTTGTGCAAGTGTATCCTCATCATCATAATAGGCATGCGCAGCAACATGCCGAAGTGCCATGGCATTTGAAGGACCGCCCAAAAGATGTGTCGGGACACCGCTGTTGACCTGCTGATAGGTCTGCTGTGTCATCGTACATACCCATGAACCCCAATTGTTTTCCAATCGTTTCTTCCAATGGGGGATCAGGGCATCAACATCGAATGCTTTGGAGGGGTCTGCTATCTGAGCAAGATATTCAAGGATGAGAATATTGTAGTCACCATAGTCGGTTGTACCGCCTGCCGATTTTCCGGGATGGTAGTTTCGGCTTCCCCAGCCTATACCGTGTGTCTCACCGCCCATCATCTCGCCAGGGCTCATAAACTTGGCAATAGGCGCATCTCCGTATGCTTTCCATATCTTCTGGGCATCATACTCATAGTGTGATCCCAGACATAGGGCATCACCGACAATGGCACCGAAAAAAGTTCCTCTTATTGCATCTTCTTTACTTCGCATAATATATTCCATAGATTTGATTTTACTAAAGATGTGTGATAGATGCTGTTTTGATGCATCTATGAACTATTTGTTTGCAGCGTAGAGTCATAGTTTTGCTAATGTAACTTCTGCTTGCAGACCACTTCCGTTAGTTTTTGGTATTGTAGCTTAGATGTTTTTAGTAGGGTGAAAGTTGAAAAGTTAGTTGAAAATATTCAGGAGAAAATGAAGATGGAACAAGAACTATTGATAATAGTTCTTGACACCTTCCATCTTGCGTCCCATGTTGAGAAGGACCATATCTGCGATAACGATGGCAGCCATAGATTCTGCGACAACAGAACCGCGAATAGCGACACAAGGGTCATGACGGCCCTTGAGCGAGAAGTGCTGTTCCGTATTGTGGGTGTCGATGGTCTCCTGCTCTATAAAGATAGAAGGCGTCGGTTTGAAGTAAACAGAGACATTGATATCTTCGCCGTTTGAGATCCCGCCGAGAATACCTCCGGCATGGTTTGTCACAAATCGGTCCGCTTTTATAGGGTCATTGTTGGTAGCGCCTGTTGTCTTTGCAGAATGCATACCGTCACCGATTTCTACCGCTTTGACGGCATTGATCCCCATCATGGCATCCGCCAGAACAGCATCAAGCTTGTAATAAAGCGGTTCGCCCAGGCCGATAGGCGCACCTTTTATCTTCACAAGGGCAGCACCTCCTACAGAGTCGTGACGCGTCTTTGCTTCCAGAATAGCGGCTTTTTGAGCATCTTCAACATTCTTGTCCAGAGTATAGATCTCGCTTGAAGCCACGTGATCAAAGTCAAGCTCCTCGCTTCTTATGCCTGCGATCTCGATAATACCGCTTTTTATCTCGATACCAAGTTCACGTATCATCAGTTTGGCGATCGCACCTGCAGCGACTCGGGCTGCTGTCTCGCGTGCCGATGAACGTCCGCCTCCGCGGTAATCACGGATCCCGTATTTGTGCCAATAGGTAAAGTCGGCATGTCCCGGACGGAAGATATCTTTGATATTGGTGTAGTCTTTTGATTTCTGGTTCGTATTATAGATGACCATGGCGATCGGAGTACCGGTGCTAAGGCCTTCAAATGTGCCGGAGAGTATCTCGACCTTATCTGCTTCTTTTCTCGCTGTAGCAAATTCGTTCTGACCGGGTTTTCTTCGGTCAAGCTCAGACTGTATAAATGCTTCATCAATTACAAGACCGGCCGGGACGCCGTCAACAAGACAGCCTATTCCGGCTCCATGGGATTCTCCAAACGTCGAGAATGAGAAACGGATTCCAAACTTATTCATTTGGTCTCTCCTTTAAGTTTTTCCAGGGCGATATAGGCGGCTTCCTGTTGGGCGATCTTTTTACTTTTTCCTTTTGCTGTTGCATACTCTTTGTCTTGTATAAAGACAGCGATCTCGAACTCTTTCTTGTGATCGGGACCGGATGTGCTTATCAGTCTATAATCGGGAGTGACACCGAATTCAGCCTGGGTAAGTTCCTGAAGTGTTGTCTTGAAGTCTTTGAAAAGAGTTGACATATCGATAACAGGGTAGACCTCGCCAAGATACTTATGCATCAGGGATTCGACATGAGAGAGACCGACCTGAAGGTAGATCGCACCCATTACGGCCTCAAAAGCATTGGAAAGCAGAGAAGGCTTCTCTCTGCCGCTGTTGTTCTCTTCTGCGTTGGAGAGGAAGATAAACTCACCCAGATCGATATGCTCGGCTAAGCGGGTAAACCCTTCTTCGTTGACTAAAGAGGCACGCATCTTTGAAAGCTTGCCTTCGTCAAAGTTTGGAAACTGGCTGAAGAGGTATTCACCTACGACAAGATCCAGTACGGCATCACCCAGAAACTCCAATCGCTCATTATTGTAGGGCTGCTTGTAGCTTTTATGCGTCAGCGCTTCAATAAGGAGCTGTGGGTCTTCAAAGTGATAATCTAGAGATCGTTCTAGTTTATCAAGATTTTTCACAAGGTATTCCTTAAATATAGTGTATTAATGCTTCTGCTTTTTTATAGTATGGGCATGTCTGAAACGGAACCCTTACTGAAAAGAGAGGTTTCGTTCAAATCGTGTCTTTGTCAAAAGCATCTCGTTTTGCACGGTATCGATGCCAAGACAGTTTGGACAGCGGTGAAATGAAAACGGTAAGACCTGTTTACATTCATTGCACAGATATTCAAACTGCAGATCAGCTTCTGTATAGCCACTTGACTGTAGATTGATCAAGACATCAAGTTCAAAGATCGACGATTTTTCAGCACTTTTAATCAGCCCTTTTGCACTATAAAGTTCGCGCAGATAAGCATTGGATGAAATTATATCTAAATCGAGTTGATGCGACTCTAAATTCCACAAGATGTCTGCAATGCGTTCGCACAATGACTGGTCCAGATGTTTCCATGCCAGAGCTGGAGCTTGTCTAAAAAGATACTCAAAGATCATGTAACCGAGCTGATGGTTCTGCTCATACCATGTTATGACGTTATGTATCCGTTGTTCAGAATGCATGCTGGTGTCATGCTGCATGGAGACCAGTTTCAGGTACATGGCATCTTTGGCGATCTCCATATTCATCTCTTCCAATGGTTCGAGGACCTCTTTTGCCTTGTCAAAATCACGCATCTTCTCATAGATGATCAGTAAAAACTGCAAAGCAGACGGGGTACGGGGATGGTGGGAAAGGATCTCCATAAAAAGTTCTTTGGAGCGTTGTAGAAAACCGGCCTTTAGATAGGTCTGCCCCAATAAGAACATCGTCTCTTTTCTGTCATCGGTAGTAAGGGGTTTTTCAAGGATAGCGTTGTAGATCTCGATACTTTTTTCGTAATCCCCTTTTTGAATATAACTGCTGGCTAAAAGGTATAAGGACTTCAAAGACAATGATGAAGAAGATAAAAACTCGTCAAGCTCTTTCTCAGTCGGAAGAGCATGAAAACTCTTGATAAATCTGTCAAGACTTTTTTCGTCTTCTTTGGTCTTGAAACGTCCCCACCAATAAGAGAAAAAAGCGATCACAAAGACCAAAGCAAAAAAGAGGATGATCCCGAAAAGAGGGTCCTTGTACTCTATAAACAAACCTTCCAATAGTTTCCTTTTCGTGCTAATTTGAAAATTATACCTAAATATAATATTTAAGAGTATATAGTGAAAATTTAAAGGAAAAATGAGTATATTCGAGGTAAAATGTGATATTAGTGTAATTACTTATTAATATAATTACACCTTATCAGTATATTTTTTAAGGATAGGCTATGGCAGATGGAAAACTAAAAGCTTCTGAGTATTTAAAGGGCTGGATTCCTCTAAGGTACCTGCGTTACTACGTATTTGTGTTTGCGACAGCATTTACCCTGATCATTCCTTGGGTTACTGTCAATGGAAATCATTTTTTTCTTTTGAGTTTTGTTGATTTTAAACTTCACTTCTTTTTTATTGCCTTTGATATGCAGGAGCTTTATCTTCTTCCGTTTTTGTTGATGATCCTTTTTATCGGGGTGTTCGGGATCACCGTTCTTGGCGGACGTATGTTCTGCGGATGGTTCTGCCCCCAAACGATCTTCCGTGCTGCCTTTAGAGACCTGATCGAGACAAAGATATTCAAACTGCGCAAACGTATTAAGAACAAACAAATCGAGCCTGACTATTCAAAACCGATAAACAAGCTCAAGCGCGTTGTCATTTGGATAATATCGACAGTCCTGGCCGCATTGGCCGCTGCTGATGCCTTGTGGTTCTTTGTCCCGCCGGAACAGTTCTTCGGATATGTGGCAAATATCGGCGAACACACTGTCTTTATGGGGGCATGGATCGGGATCACAGTCTTTTTGGTCTATGATATTGTCTTTTTGCAAGAAAACTTTTGTATCTATGTCTGTCCCTATTCACGTATTCAGTCTGTCTTATATGATGACGATACGATCATGGCGATCTATGATACTTCCCGTGGCGGGCGCATTTATGATGAGGAACATCATAAGCTTGTAGAAAAGCAGGATCAGCTTGCTCCTACGGATTTGTGCACGACCTGTGAAGCCTGTGTGACAGTCTGTCCGACACATATCGATATCCGACGGGGATTGCAGCTGGAATGTATTAACTGTCTTGAGTGTGTGGATGCGTGTACAACGGTCATGGCAAAGTTCAATGAGCCGAGTCTTGTCAATTGGTCCAGTACGCGCGAGATCGAGAAAAAAGAGGGTAAGACACGTTTCTTCAGACCTAAGATATTGGGTTACGCTATTGTCTTGTCTGCGATCTTTGTCATCCTGATGGTCATGGGTGCGGATAAAGAACTGATGCTTATCAATATAAACAAGCAGACACGTCTTTATAATATAGAGAATGTGGACGGAAAGGCTGTTGTTGAGAATGCCTATACCGTCTTGATCCAGAACACGCAAAATGAAGAACATGAGTTCTATATTGATATTGTCGGCAATGACAAGATAAAGATCTCCCGTCCGTCCCATCCGTTTGTCGTCAAGCCGGGAGTGAAGACGAAAAAGACCTTAGTCCTGTATACGACCGATGTCTTGGCTGACAGTGACAGACATGACAGTATCTTGGAAGTCAAACTGAAAGCCTACGCCACAGATGCGAAAGAGACAATCTTTGCCGACAGAGATATCAGTTTTACCTACCCTCGTATGGATATCCTTCGCAAGAAAATAGACAGAGACTAAGTCTCCGTTCTTTAAAGGATGAACGGTATCAGCCTAATCGAGCTACAGCTGCTTCTAGTACATCGATTTCCAGCCCTGCTTTTAACATTATATTTTTTACACGCTGCGGGATGTTTGGCAAGAGCTCACCGTAAGGCGTTACCATCTTGTAGACAACAGCATTGGCACAGGCCAGCTGCTGGATCTTGGAAGTAGCGGTATTGAAGGGTGAATCACTGTAGCGAATCGAATCTACAAGTTCGGCTTCAAGGCCCCAAAACTCCAAGATATCTGCTGTGACAAAGGCTGAACTTGTCTTCAAAAGGCTTACTTCGCCAATAGCAAGGTCTTTCTTCCCAAACTTTTTAAAGGCTTCATCCAGACCTTCTGCGATCAGTTCCTGATCGATAAGTATCTCTCCAAGATTTCCCAAGATAGCAGAGGAACACAGAAGGTTTAAATCCTCAGCATTTACCTGACTGTACCATGTGTTCATCAAAGCAAGACGCATCCGAGATGCCTGTTTGAACTGTTCTTCATTGATATCGTAGGCAAGAAGGTTCAGAGAGCCCAGTTGACAGGCCAGATCGCTTAAGGCCAGGGCCTTGATAAGACGTTTGCCAAAGGAGACAACAGCCTGCTCGATGGAAGAGGTGCTTTTTACCGCATAAATCGGCATATTGGCGGCATGAAGGATGTTTGCTGTCGTTATAGAGTCGGACTCTATCGTCTTTATGAGGTCTTTGATAGAGCTTTCAGGATCATTGCATAGACGTGTTATCTCTTTGACTGAACTTGGGAGGGGATCAATTCCCTGAATAAAGTTATAGATCTTTTGGTGTGATATAAGAGTGTGGACTTTTGAAAAATGCGAAGTAACAATGTTGTGAAGCTGGCGTTTCAGATCGCTTGCCTGAATGGGTGAGCTTATCGGGTGTGTCAAGCCTTTCATCAATAGACGTGGTTTCTGATGCACTCTTAGTCCGGGAACGGCTGTGATCAGAGCAAGATCGGGTTTTAGAGCGTAGAGCTCTTCTGCTATTGCAATGCTCTCTTCATTCATGTTTAAGATGACAATATCGCAGAGACTGTTCAAAACAGTATTTTTTAGAGCATCGGCAGTGTCAGCAGTCTGGACTGATTTAAAGACATGGGAGAGCGGGGCTTTCATCTTTTGCGAACGTAAAGGATTGGTGTCGGCATAGAGGAGGACAAGACCCTGCATGATCTCGGTTGTCTTTTCATTCTCATCCAATATCGCGATGGTTGGAAAGAGTGAAGGATTGACAGGGGAAAGAGCTTCATCTGCTATAAGCTGTCTGCACCATGTATACAGCTGGGTGATTGAAGCTTGCAGCCATTTAATGTCATGTGGGGAGGCATGTCCATGGCTCAGGCGCAAAGCGTTTAAAATATTCTCTCCCTGGGCGACGAGCAGATGAAGCTCGTGGAGCTTAAGATAGGAGGCAGATGCCTTGTAATTATGAAAAAAACGAAAGAGTTGCACTATAGCCTTGTCCTGATCGGTTTCAAGAAGTGCAAGCTGTTCCTGCATAAGGGGAATGTCAGATAAGAGTTTGTAGGTAAAGATATCTAAGAGTTCATTGTCCATAGTCTCATCTTGTCGCTAAGGATATTTAGTCAGTTTATAGAAGGGGTTAAAAGAGCGCAAGGCTCTTAGCGCATCTTAACGCATTTGTCTCCGGCTTTCATCGTACCGATGACATAGCCGTCAGAGCCTGCCAGTACAGCATCGACATTTTCCGGACGGACGACAAGGACCATACCGATACCCATATTAAAGGCACGGTACATCTCTTCTTCTTCAACATGTCCCGAAAGAAGGTCAAATATAGGCAATGGACGAAGCAGCTTCTTCTCTACATCGGCATAAAGATGGTCAGGAAGCACACGAGGCAGGTTCTCAACAAGTCCGCCGCCTGTGATATGCGCCATTGCTACGATGTTCTCTTTTAGAGCTTTGAAAAGTTTGACATAGATGCGTGTCGGCTCAAGCAGAACATCGATAAGAGGACGGCCGTTGAAGTCATCATCAAATTTCATACCCATCTTTTCAAACAGGACCTTGCGTACCAGAGAAAAGCCGTTTGAGTGGAACCCAGAACTCGGAAGTGCGATAAGGATGTCACCTTCTTGCACCAGAGAAACACGGTCAAGCTCAGACTTCTCGGCAACGCCGACAGCAAAACCGGCAAGGTCGTAATCATCTTCGGAATACATACCCGGCATCTCGGCAGTCTCACCGCCGATGAGAGAACATTCTGACTGCTTACACCCCTCTGCGATCCCTGCTACAACAGCAGTCGCAGCTGCAACATCCAGTTTGCCTGTCGCATAATAATCCAGGAAAAACGACGGTGTACCGAAGTTACAGATAAGATCGTTGACACACATAGCAACAAGGTCGATACCGACAGTATCGTGCTTGCCGCTGTCGATAGCAAGTTTAAGTTTAGTACCGACTCCGTCAGTCGCCGCAAGCATTACGGGCTCTTTATATCCCGTAGGAAGTTCATACGCACCGGCGAACGAACCGATTCCCCCTAGAACATGTGGTGTAAAAGTAGCTTTTACAATCGGTTTGATGTTATCAACAAAGCTGTTACCTGCATCAATATCAACACCGGCGTCTTTATATGAGATTTGGCTCATTGTCTCTCCTGGAGGGGGTAATAAAATAATAGCGCGATTATAGCATAGCGAATATGTGAAGAAGTTTAGGCCCTACAGAAGACAGCAATTAACCTGCATAAGCAAGCACCCTTTTTGTGATATTACTCGGTCCTGTTGGCTATTGTGACACTCGAGTATGCGCAGAAGATCGGTAAGATGACATTCGAAAGCTCATGATTTTAAAGAATGTGATGCCATTCTTGCCAGGACGTATTTTTGTTTATAAAGCAATTTTTTTTAAGTTGCGGCAGCCTTTAAAAGACCCTCTTGCCTAAATGCGATATAATGCGTTTAATATATAGGGATAAGGATTTCAATGGATTGGCTAGAGAAAAAAGGCATCGACCCTCAGCGCATTACAACAGGATTGGCCTTGTTGGCCGGAATCATCATAATCGGCTTGATCGACAATTTCTTTGTCATGTGGCTGCTCTTTGGAGGACTTTATCTGATAGCGTTCTATGAAGCGAACAAGCTATTTGAGATAGAGAACAATACTCTCTATGCCTATGCGGCAATCCTGTGGATAGTGGCAGGTTTTTATCCTTATGCAGATGACCTCTTTTTCATTGCAGCAGTCATCTTCGCTTCAGTTCTGGCCTATACGCAGGAACTTAAATTCAAATATTTCTATCCGTTTATCTATCCGACGGCGAGTTTCCTCTTTATGCTGACTTTGTACAGTGAGTATGGGATTATCGCACTTTTCTGGCTTTTAGTCGTGGTCGCGGGTGCAGATGTGGGTGCGTATTTTGTCGGCAAGAGCATTGGAAAGACGAAGTTTTGTGAGACAAGTCCGAACAAGACACTTGAAGGTGTTATCGGCGGTGTGATTATCGCAACGACTGCCGGTTTTTTTATCGGCTTGAAGTTCGTGGATATCGACAAGGCTATTGTCATCTCATTGCTGTCTGCAGTCGCAGCAGTGTTCGGCGATCTTTTTGAGTCCTACCTCAAGCGTAAAGCCGGTGTCAAAGATAGCGGTGATATTCTGCCTGGTCATGGTGGGATACTCGACCGTGTCGACGGCTACCTTTTTGCTGCCATCATCATGCTGGTCCTGCTACGAGGATTAGTCTAATTGATTCTGCTGGGTTCAACAGGCTCGATCGGGGTCAATGCCCTGGAAGTCGCACGACGATTTGGCCTAAACATCGATGTCCTTGTCGCCGGAAACAGTATTGAGCTGTTGAACAAGCAGATACAGGAGTTTTCTCCCCGTGTTGTGGTTATCGGATCCAAAGAAGATGTCTCTTTGGTCAATCATGCAAATGTCCTGCACGGTGAAGAGGGAATCATTCAGGCGATAGAAGGTTCTGAATCCTCTTTGGTCATCAATGCACTGGTCGGTTTCTTGGGCCTGCGACCGACACTCAAAGCGATTGAATGCGGAAAAAAAGTTGCCCTGGCTAATAAAGAGTCTTTAGTAGCCGCGGGAGCCTTTATTGATGTGACAAAGATACAACCCATAGACAGTGAACATTTCGGTCTGTGGTATCTGCTCAATGATCATCGTCCTGTTGAGAGGATGATCGTCACGGCATCCGGAGGAGCTTTCAGAGACTGGGATCTGGACAAACTGAAAAATGCGACTCTGAAAGACGCCCTCAAACATCCCAACTGGTCCATGGGGCAAAAGATAACGATAGACTCTGCTTCGATGGTAAACAAGACCTTTGAGCTTCTTGAGGCGCGCTGGCTATTTGGGGAAGGAAAGTATGACGCCGTCATCGAGACAAAATCGCTTATCCATGCTCTGATAGACTTTAAGGACGGTTCGACTACTGCCCATTTTGCCAATGCGGATATGAAACTTCCTATTTCCTACGCACTTATGGGCAAGGTCGAAGAGCAGATACTCAAACCGGTCAACCTTGTCGAAGTCGGCTCTTTGGAGTTTCGAGAGATCACTAAAGAGCGATATCCTGTCTGGGAAATAAAAGATGACCTGCTCAAGAACCCAAAACGGGGTATCGTCGTCAATGCTGCCAACGAAGCGGGCATTGAACTTTTTATTAATGACAAGATCGGATTTTTGGATATCTCTAAAAACATCATCAAGGCCTACGAGCATTTCGACAAAGAGGTCCAGAGTCTGGACGAGGTCTTTGAGCTGGACAAAGAAGTCCGTTCTTACGTTAAAAGCAGGATATAAAAGATGACAGCGCAAAATGTGATCATCACGCTTGGGCTGGTCATCTTTCTTCTTTTGGCCTATAAAAAATACACCAGTCGGCAAAAACTTGCCTACATAGACAGCTATGCTTTTCATAAAGGTCTGATAGTCAAGTTCAAAAAGCTCAGACCGGAGTTGAGTGATGAGCAGGTCGGTGTCATCACACTGGCGCTAAAAGACTATTTTAAAATATGCCAGATGGCAAAGCAGGACTTTGTGGCGATGCCTTCACAAATCGTGGATGTGCTTTGGCATGAGTTTATTCTTTTTACACGGCAATACCAGCGATTTTGCAAGTCGGCTTTCGGCAGCTATCTTCATCATACACCGGCAGAGGCTTTGCCTCAGCCGAACCTGGCTTCTGACGGTCTTAAAAGAGCCTGGAAACATGCCTGCGCGCTTGAAAACATTGACCCTTCTGCCCCGTCTCGGCTTCCAAGGCTGTTTGCTCTGGATGCGATGTACAAGATCGAAAATGGCTTTTATTATACGAAAGACTGCAAAAACAGTAACGGCACGGGGTATTGCGCTTCGGACATCGGCTGTTCGGGAGGAAGCTCCTGCGGGGGAAGTGGCGATACGGGAAGTTCTTGCGGCTCAAGCTGCGGAGGAGATTAAGATGAGAAACGAAAAAGTACTGATATTGCACGGCTGGGGCGGAAGTGATTATCCGCATTGGCAATCCTGGCTGGCAGGCGAGATTGCCAAAGATTATGGACAGGTGGCTTTTCCGCTTTTGGACAATTGCCACTTCCCCACAAAGAACCGATGGATCAAGCAAGTCAAAGAGCTCTTGGCCGAGTTCAAGCCTGATGTCGTCATCTGCCACTCTATGGCCAATACGCTCTGGCTACACCTTTGCGAAGAGGGTGAGATCGCTGAGGTCAAACGATTGCTGATGGTCGCTCCTCCTCGCCTCGATCTGGATCTCGACACCATCAAGACCTTTTTCCCGGCTCCTGTGCCAAAAGACCTTTATGCCAAAGAGGTGCTGATGGTGACCTCGACAAACGACCCTTATCTGAGTCAAGAAGAGGCACACGCTCTGCAGCAGGCCTTGGAAGTCCCGATGAAGGTACT
>JBFEIF010000017.1:0-30384 GCA_041553795.1 Sulfurimonadaceae bacterium | reverse complement strand
GACTCTGCCTGCTTAGTCAAGTTAAGTGGTTGCATTACACGAAGTTTTTTCGCTTCAAGACCACCAAGCCATGCATCAATAGATAGACCATTGATAGTGATTTTCCCCGTACCCGGAGTCAACCATACTTTTGCGATAGAAGATTTTCTTCTACCAGTTGCGTAGATTTTTGCCATAATAGTCTATCCTTACTTAGCTAGTTGTGCAGAATGAGGATGCTCAGCACCCTTGTACACTTTTAGTTTTTTAAGCATTGCTGCACCAAGTTTAGTCTTTGGAAGCATACCGCGAGTTGCTAATTTAAACAGCTTCTCCGGATTGTTTTCCAAAAGTTCTGTCATCTTAACACTCTTAGTAGAACCGAAGTATCCTGAGTGAGTAAAATACTCTTTGCTTGCGATCTTTCCAGCGCCTTTGAAAACAGCTTTAGATGCATTGATGATCACAACGTAATCACCACAGTCAATGTTTGGCGTAAAATACGGTTTGTTTTTACCACGAAGACTTGTAGCTACTTCTGTGATGATACGACCGAATGTTTTTCCTTCAGCATCGATAAGAATCCATTTCTTTTCGATCTGTTCAGGAGATGCAATTTTAGTAAATTTCATCCTATGTCCTTGTCAGTTTTTAATGAGACAGTATAAATACTCTCTTATTTATTGGCGAAAGTATACTATTATAAACTTATTATTTACTTAAATTAAGATAATTATAAGGTTTTTTGAGTTTGACATCACATTGTGATTGTGATGCCTTTGTAGGAGGGGAGAATATGATCTGTTTTCAATCAGAACTTATAGATCAAGCCGATCTGCAGACTGTCACCACGTGCACTTCTAATATCTGCACCCTCATATTCAAATGAGACCTCAATATGCGGTGTAAACGAATATTCGACACCAGCAGCCCAATTGGCACCGTGTTCTGAACCTTTGATCCCCAAGCTACCAAGATCTTCATGCTCATAGCCGTAACCGATTTTTCCAAGAACAATAAAATGATTGTGCAGAGGATAAGTCAAAACAGCATTCATACCATAGGTATAAAACGATGCCCTATCCCTTTCGCTCTCACCTAGAACATTAGTCTCTTTGACATCCGCCTGTGAATAGGTCCCGTCAACTTCCAGTGCAAAGTTTTCGCAGAATGAATACCCCAGATCAAAACCGACACCGTAACCTGTATCACCGTCCAAAGTCGAATAACCATGTGCTACAAGTCTCACCCATAGTCACGATGACCTTAGGTTCAAAATAAGGCCCCCTATGTATTGCCAATTCAGAGTGGTGTAATTCTTCTGCCTGTAGATTGAATGCAAGAGCCGCCATGACCAGACAGAGTAAAAATGATCTTTTCATAAGATGCTCCCTTAAAAATATGGGCATAGTGTACCCTACACCCGTCCGAATACTTATATATAATTTATTGAACATCTTATTAATTTAATCGCTTTGTATTTCTTCTTCTAACAAAGCAAGACAATTATAACTCTTAATTTTGACCCTGTCATAGTAAAGTTACTTTGGCATCTGCGTATTGATGATATTGATATTTACTTGCTATAATACAGACCATTACATACTGCACAAAAGGATAAATATGAAAAACCGTAGAGATTTTATGAAGACATCATTGGTGGCATCAGCCGGTCTGATCACAGCCACTGTCTTGCCTGCTTCTGCAGCGGAAAACACAAAGGCAAACATCTTCGCCTATTCCGAAAAGAATCAGGGTAGATGGGCAGGCAAGGCAGGAAGCCACGCCCCTGTTATCACCATAGACGGAGACAAAGTCACAATGGAGACGAAGCACGGTATGTCTGAGACACACTATATCGTCAAACACTCCCTTCTAACAGAATCAGGGGAAGTACTGGGTGAGAACATCTTTTTTCCAAGTGACAAAAAAGCTATCTCGACTTTTGACGTCAAAGGGCATCATAAAGAACTGTATGCGCTAAGTTTTTGCAATCTTCATGACCTCTGGGTCACTGAGTTCAGTAAATAACTTTTTTTGACTGTATCTACAATTTACCGGCAGAGATCTGTCCGGTAAGCAGGCAGGATAAGTTATCTCCACATCTATCATTACATATCCTTTATCTCCAACAACTATACGAGTTATCATAAAAACAATACATATTAAAAACATGCAAAAGAGCTTGTCACCTAATGAAACAAGCAAACATTTAAAATAAATAAATATTTTTATTTACTAAAGTGTTTTAATGTTAAAAAGCTATTCTAAATCTCAGTATTTTTTAAAGGGATAGATTATGAGAATTAAATTAGGACGGTACAGTGATGTCTGAGTCAATGATAAATATGATAATCAACTATTTCATATACTCTGCAATTACAGCGAGTTTTGTTATTTTTATTTTATTTGTACTTGATATTCTTTCTAAGGGTAAGCAAAAAGAAAAAGACAAGGCTTATGCTCAGTTTATTGAAGGGGTTAAAACCAATAAACTTGAGACAGTTAAACAATTTTTTCGAGAAAATGACACACCGTTGAATGAGTATCATGAAAATCTAACAGTCAAACTTGATAAAAAAGTAAATTCACAAGCTTTGACACCGCTTATGTATGCGGCTAGTGAAGGGTATAGTCATATCGTAAAGTTCTTATGCGACTCCGGTGCTGATGTAAATGTCAAAGTAAATAAAAGCGAAGCTCTGCATTTAGCTGCGATGAATAACCAATTCGAGTGTGTTGAACTTCTTATTACGAACAAAGCTAATATAAATACCCAAGATGGCCAAGGCCAAACACCGATAATGCTTGGATGTTCAGATGATAAGATGCTTCAAACTCTAATCAATAAAGGTGCGGATACTTCGATTACTGACGCTCAAGATGAGACAGTAATGCATAAACTTATTGAAAAAGATGGTAAAGGTATTCATATCCTTCTGGATAGCGGTATTGATATCAATACCGTGATAAACAAAGAGAAAGACAGCCTACTTCTTGCAGCGATAAAGTTTGGTCATGATGCAACAGCAAAAAAATTAGCCAAGATGGGTGCCAATATCGATCAAAAAGACACGAATGGAACTACATCTCTATTGCTTGCAGTTGATAAGAATAAGGCCGACCTTGTCAGTGAGTTCGTTCAGCATAAAACAGACATTAACCAGTACGGAAGTACACTGCTTCATATCGCAGTAAAACATAAAAATGAAGAGATCGTAAAATCACTAATTAACAGTAAAATCAAGATGAATGAAAAAGACCAAGATGGTCGACATGCATTAGAACTAGCGGTCGAGAGTGGTACGCTTTCATTAATCGAACTTCTTTTAGCAAATGGTGCAGAGGTCGATAAAACTGGAAAAGATGGGAACACCATTCTATCAACAGCTGCTAAAGCTAATAATCAAAAACTTGCGGAATTGGCAATCAAGCACAAAGCTGATGTAAACCAATTCAATAGCACGCTTCTTCATATTGCTGTTATTCATGACAATACTAAGCTGGTAAAACTTCTTATCTCTAAGGGCATCAAAGTAAATGAAAAAAATACAGATGGCGAGTCTGCGCTAGAGTTAGCCGTAAATCATAAAAACATGGAAATAATCACACTTCTCCTGGATAATGGTTCCAAAGTTGATACTGTTTATAAAAATGGGAAAACTACTTTATCTACAGCAGTTTCAGCTGGGGATTATGTGCTTGCGGAATTGTGTTTAAAACATGGTGCAGATATTAATCAAAAAGGTTCTGAAGGGTTTGGTCTCTTAAATGTTGCGATAGCAAATAATGAGATAAGACTTATAGAATTGTTGACAGACTACAAAGTTGACACTGAGGTTAAAAACAAGGCTGGACAGTTTCCTCTTGAATTTGCTGTTGTCCAAGAAAATTACGAACTTATGGACCTTTTAATCAAAGGTGGTGCACTTAAACAAGAAAATTACCTAGACATAGCGATCAACAAGAATAACGCCAACTTAGTAAAAGCCTTAATGGACCACGGATTTAAAGTAGAAAATACAAACTATTTCACCGCATTAAAGAATAACTATATTGAAGTCTTTGACTTATTGTGTAGAGCGAAAAAACGCACCTTTCATGGTAAAGTGCATCCTTTAGAGATTACAACGATGAGAGAGACTCTTTCATTAAATCTTGAAAAAGTCATCGTAAATACACTCGGAACTGAGCTCTATTATAAGCTAGACAACATTGGTCATCTGGTCGGTGTTTTAGGAGATGCAATGAGTATCTCAAGTTTTCTGGGGGTCAAAGAGATAAACCTTCATGAGTTTGGTCAAGGGATCGTCGTCAAAGTGTTGAATGATTCTAAAGAAGCAAAACTAATCTCAAAACTGACTATTAAGAATGAAAGTGTTCAACTCTTTGATGTTACAAAGATAAATTCAACAAACTACCTTCTCTTTTATCCAGTCCCGGGAACATCTTTAAAAGACTGGAAACGTGAACAAGAATATATCCAAAATATGCTGGGCAGACCAATAGAACTTGAAGAGTATGATCGTCGACATGAAATATATAGCCGTGATTATTATGATGGTGATTTGATCATTATCAAAGAGAGTGCCTTGAGTGCGATGACAGAGGAACTTAATCTAGGTGGATCTTTTCTAAAAGAAGAGGAGAGTGGAAGTAGAGCAGTCTATATATTTGATGGAGTTAACGATATCAGCCTATGGCGCAATAGTCTTGATAAGATCTCAGCGTATATCAACAAGCGTGTTATTATCAAATCATTTGATGAACATCGAGGCATTATTCAGTTGCAAGAGAGTGTGGAAGAAGCTTTACCTCGTATCTTAGATTTAAGTGACAACAACGTATATCCTGAACTTCTGGAAGTGGAAGAGCGCAATGGTAATACCTACTATTACTATTCATTCCTTCCTGGAATAGACCTCCGTGTATGGAAAGACAGGATAAAAAAGAAAAACCTCCGTGTTATCTTTGATGAGCCTGAAAAGGTGTATGAAGTTGAGGTATTCAACAAAGAAAACCCTGATTACAGAGCAATCAAGAATGAAAATGGAACATTTATTTTAGTTAAAGAGCTAGCAAAAATACCGAAAGGAGACGAGCTTCTCGAAATACTTCCAACTGACATCCTTAAAGATGAAATGATCTTCTGGGGATATGGTAGTGGTTCAAGCCAATACCATACATCTTTATCTGATGCTGCGCATATGATGGTCATTGGTGGTACAGGGTCCGGTAAATCCAACTTTATGAATGGGATCATCTTATCCCTACTTCATAATATCAAGCATATTGAAAAGCTCTACCTGATTGATCTTAAAAGCGGCGTCGAGTTTAACAAATATATGGACCTGGACAGTAAGAAGGTAGAAGTTTTTTCTCGGGGAACAAAGCCTACTACACTTTTAGCTGCTCTTTTAGAAGTCGAAGCAGAGATGTACCTCAGAAATGAATATATGGCAGCAAATCGACTCACAAAAATCAGTGATGCACCTATCTATCTGATTATCGATGAATATGCACAAATTGAAGTTATGCCAGCTATAGAGATGGAAGAAAGAAAAGCAAAATCAGCAATCTTAGACACTTTATTAAAAATTGGTTCTCTCGCACGAGCTGCAAACATCAAACTCTTTGTTCAAACGCAAGATCCTAATAAAGTTGAAACGGATTTGAAAAAACATCTGATGTCACGTGCCTTACTTAAGACAGGAAATGCGAGAGACAGTTCTACAACGTTGCAGCAAGCTGATAAACTTGATGAGATGGGTATTGAACATACTGCTTTTGGAAAAGGACGTTATGTCTTTGAAGATTATAATGAAGGAGATACTAAACTTACAGAGTTACAGTTTCCATTTATTGATCCAGATAAAGAGTATCATATGCAGTATAAAAAGGCTGCAAAAATCATAGACGACACTTTTGAGGAAAAGTTAGCACCACTCATCCCAAGTGTCAGAACGGCATATCAGCACCTACAGGAAACGTCACGTTTACGAGATAGTCATACGTCCTCTTTACAAAAAGAGAGCAAAGAGATTACAAACTTACAAGACATTACTCAACAGTCTCAATCAGTCTCAAATAGAAATCATGAGAGTCCAGAAAAGCCTCTTATCAAGAATGATGTTACAGAAAAAGCTGAAAAAGACATCGTCCAGAGTATCGATGAACAAACCTCAAAAATAGATGCCTTATTGGCAAGTTTAAATTAAAGGAAAAAAGATGGCAAGTAAAACACTAGAAGGTCAATATGGAGATTGCGCAAGAGAGATAGGTACAATGCTTAAAGAGGGTATGACACCTTATATGCATGAGATTATAGAGCTACAAAAAAAGATCAAGACTTTGATTGAGCATCAACCTTTAATCGATGAAGCCAAACAGGTCATGTTAGAAGTTGATCGCTGGAACAATGATGTCAACTATGAACTTAATCAAGCAATAGAAAAAGAATTTCAAACAATACAAGAATGTTATGATGGTTATATGACTAATGAAAAACTATATGGAATGACAGGGCACTATGTGATGATGACAGCTCCTATTCATGATTGTTATGAAGAATTCGATGCTTTGGCTGCAAAGATCCACCAAGAGATAAATAACATTCTAGCAATTGATGACAGACTTCCTGCAGATGAGATTCTTGCATTATTGCCAAATATCAAGAATGAGATCAAACAAAAGATCACCTATTTGCCGAGAAGACTTCAGGACGCAAAAGATATCATAGAAAAGACTATTGATCCAAACGCAACTGTTCCAGTCTTAGACCTTGCTCCAATAATTAAAAAACATGATAATCAGCTTATCTACCAAACAAAAAGAATGCAATGGATGGATATTCAAGAGCCTGATGACTTTAAACCGAAGTTAGAAAAACT
Source organism: Sulfurimonadaceae bacterium (assembly GCA_041553795.1). Taxonomy (GTDB): domain Bacteria; phylum Campylobacterota; class Campylobacteria; order Campylobacterales; family Sulfurimonadaceae. The sequence continues at coordinate 23,515 of JBFEIF010000017.1, read as the reverse complement.
AGAAGATTTGACAAATCGATTTGCACAATTGTTTGTCTAGTCCATGGATAAAAAGGGAAAATAATGTTTAAAAACTGGAAGATAAGCAGCTGGTTATTTGTCTTTATGACATATGGGTTATGGGCAGTATGGCTAGCATCAAGAAACAAAGGAATTAGTGTTTTTCAGGCACTAAGCGGAAGCTTGACTATAATTTCCATCATAGGTCTTACAATGTTCTTCGATCCAAGAGCATTAATGACAAAGCCAACCCATGACTTGGCCAAGGGAAAGGGTACAGATAGTAAAATAACCATTCCAGCCGAAACTACCAAAATTAAGCAGTCTAAGCTTGTTCCAGAGCAAATACAGCAAGTAAAGACTGAGATGAAAAAAACAGCTCTTCCAACTCAAGCAGTGACAAAACCGGCAGCTCCGGAACCTATAAAAACAGCAGTGAAAGATGTTGAGACAAGTAAGCCAGCAAAGAAAGTCGTACCAATTCAAACTGTTAAAAAAGATGCAGTGTCAAAGCCAGTAAAAGCAATAGATAAGAAAACTGTCACAACCGTACCTGTAATAGAAGTCAAAGAAGATAAGATGGATGAAGCCAAATATCAACGCTTTAAGATTTTTGCTGAAAGTCAGAAAAATGATATTGAAAAGCTTAAAAAACTCCAAAAAACATATCCAAAGATGTTTGCACGACTTTTAAAAGAGAAGCAATAAGCATAATGACTTAAACTTTGAGATCTTGAGAGTCCATAGGTTACTAAATTTCAGCCTGTAAGATCATAAAGTTCAAGCGGCTGAAATAAGGCCGCTTACTGCAAACCCTTCTTTCAATCCACATTATGATTATTTATTGTAAAAATATTCCAGACAGAGTTTAAAATCACTGCATCTGACACAGCGCGTATGAAGCTGATTTTCTTTTTCAATAGCCATAGAAAAACCGTTGTTGAATGAGATAGCCCAGGCATGCGGAGCATTCCAGGCATAGGTAGTAGCGGTCCAATAATATCTTGGCTTAAAATAAATAAAGCCTTTGTGTATCTTGCGGCCTTGTGTTCGCGATGTATCGACAATACTGGCAAGTTCAGCCTCACTCGGAAGCCACCAGTCATAATAACCGCTTTCATCCAGCTGCTCGCAATACTCTTTTGCCTCATTCCATGTATACAGAGTCCCCTTGTTCTCAGGAGAATCCTGCCACATGAGGTAGGTTCTGTTATCGATCAGGACACTAGCATCCAACCAAAGAGCAAATGCCCAGAACAGAACAATTTTATGCATTAATATGCTATTTTAAGTGAAAAGCTGAACTCTCTACCCGGCTTTGTACTATAAGTCGTGATTCCACCTTGACTTATTGTCTGCTCACTGTCAAGCAGGTTCTCTGCCTTGAATTTTATTGAATATGAAAAATCACTGTCCTTAAAATAATAATTATTCAATTTCCATCGTGTTACAAAGTCCAACTTGGCAAACGGATCCTGGTATTGGTCTTCATTGTTATCCGTTCCCAAAAGAACGATACGCTCACCGATCTGGTTAAACAAGAAAAGTGCACTATCACCGGTATTAGGATTATCATACCCTAGCTGCATGTTTACAACATACGGCGATTGTCCTTGCATTGCTCTTTCTTTTGTCGTCAATCCGCTGACGAAAGGATCTGTTGGATCGTCTTTAAGTGTTATCTGCGAATTGATCAAAGCCACGTTTGTTGCAAAAAGTAAGTTTTCAAATGCATCACCGAAAAAAGTAAAGCGTTTTCTTAAATCAAATTCTACTCCGTAACTTGTAGCAGAATCTGCATTACGATATGTCTGTTCCAAAGTATTTCCGTCTGCTGCATTCACTTTTACCACTGTCTCGATAGGATCAGTAAATTGTTTTCCGAAAAGCGCAACTGAGAACAGTTCATCACTGGCCATATACCATTCATATTTTACATCGAAATTATTGATATAGGTTGCTTTTAGATCCGGATTACCGAATACAATATTTTCCGTTACTGGGTCCAAGTATCTGTTTGGACTAAACTCACGAAAATCTGGACGGGAGATCGTTGCAGAATAGCCTGCTCTCATCTGCATGTCATTGTTTAGACGATAAGTCAGACCTAGACCTGGCAGCATGTCATTCGTTTCCAAAGGATCATATGCAATACCTGTTAATGGGTTTTTTAACTGCTGCATAGATTGTTCTGATCGCAATGAAACAGTAAGGTCCAAATCCGGTGTTATTGAAAGTAACTGTTTCGCATAAACAGCACTTACTGTTTGAGTCGCTGTATACGAGTCATCCACGCGATATGCGCTTTCAAAATCCATATCACCAGAAGCAGCATTCACATATATACTGTCCATATCCGACGTCAAATCGATTCCCGTTGAAGAAGCCGCCTTATCACTGAGTTTAAAACGTCTACCGTCAAATGTACGCTCTTTGTCATATATAAATGCACCGAACTTAGTGTAATTATCATTTCCGTTATATCTAAATGGAAGAGTCAAATCAACACGATAGTTTGTGACTTCATCCGTCAGGTCAAAATAATAATACCAGTTTTTCTGACTCCAGTTAATCCCTGATGTCTGGTGAAGATAAGTATACTCTACTGTTCCCGGTTCATAACGGGTTGCTTCGGCAATTTCACCTGCCCAATCAATGATCAAGTTATCAAAATATCCATCTCTTCCACCACCGAAAAGAAGTTCATTACTACCAGAAATCTGATTAATAAGAAGTCCTTTCTCCGTATATTCGTAATACGTTTTATCTTTATCTTCTGCTGTTCCGACAAAAGTCGTTTGAGAATAGGTTGTCTGATTTTTATAATCATTTGAGCTGAACATAGTATACTTGATATTGTTATTACCGTAATAGTTTGCACCAAGATTCAACATACCGCCAAACTGCGTATCGATAGTTGTGACTTCTGCAGCTACCTGAGACTCCAGATCTATTTCATCCGTATTGATGTTGTATAAGTACTTATCGTAGTCAATATCATCGATGTCTTCAGTGTGTTTATAAAACACAGTTCCAGAAACACCGATTGAGATATCTTTCGTAACATCAAAACTTTTACCTGCTGAAAGTTCAAATTTCATACCCGGTTCAAGCGTAGTGGACTGATGATTTAACGAACGGCTGTTAAGAACATCCCTAGTGAATGGCTGACCGCCTATTACTTGGAACTTATCAGTTGCAGCGATAACATTATCCGGGATCCGAACATTATTCTGGTCATTTGTAATTGCTTTTTTACCCGTGGAATTATTTTGGTACCTTGTTATACTTGCGTTAACAAACCCTTCACCTTCTGGAATTCCTGTACTTTCAATCTTTACAGTACCTCCCGCGAAAGACCCAGGAAGATCTGCTGTATAGGATTTTTGTATCTCTATGCTTTTAATTACAGATGTCGGAAATGTATCTAATGGTACGACACGTTTAGTCGGTTCTGGAGATGGTACATGCAAATCATTCAACAAAATTGTTGTATAACGATCACCTAATCCACGTACATAGACATATTTCCCGCCTACAATAGTAATACCACTTACACGCTTTAGTGCTGCTGCTGCATTACTGTCACCGCTTTTGCTAAATTGTTCTGAGCCAAGAACATTTCCCACGGCATTACTATTGCGCTCTTGCGCAATAACAGATGAAACGGAACCTTCAATGTGCGGTGCCAATACGATAAATTCTTCCAACTCCATTGAAGCGGGTGTCATCTCAAAAGATTGTGTAGCTGTTTCATTTGCTATTACTTTGATCTTAAGCGTCTGTGCGCTAAAACTAGAATGAATTATAGAAATAGTATGTTCACCTTCTGGTATAGACAAACTTGCATTACCCTTCTCATCTGTTATTACATCGACATTCATGCCTTGTACAAAGATTCTAGCATTCTTAATCAGGGTCTGATCTTCAGAAGATCTAAGATTGATTTGAACCGTTCCTTTCTCGTTAGCACTGGTATTTGTATCAACAGCTTTCACAGTTGCAGAAGGTGTTTCACTGTCCTCAAATTGTACACTGTTATCTTTTTTAAGTGAAATGATAAACTGTGATTCTTTCTTATTTTCGATTACAAAATTCTTTTTTACAAAAGCGAGTGGTTTTCCACCTTCTATCGCTATTATTTGAGCTTGATAACTTCCTACTGGCAAAACAGCAAAGATATATCCATCATTGTCTGTTTTAAACTCTACCTGCTTTGTTGTGTATCCTTTGACATTTGCTGTCTGCTGTAATGATTTTTTAAAAATCACCACTTCTTGATCTGCTAAAGGCGTTCCATCTTTCATCACATACAGAGAAAGTTCTCCCGTCTCAACAGCCCATAACGATGCTATTAAACTCACTAAGAGGATTAAACTTCTCATAACTCACACTCCCAATGATTATTTTCACACTTTTGCATATTTTTGCGTAATTCCGTAGCTTTCGAGAACAAGTCCGGACGCGTCAACTGTCTTAACTGTTCTTCACATTTCTCATACTCACCAATCATATAGTAGGAATAAGCCAAAGCATATCGGATACTCTCATCTTCGATCAATTCACTTCGTTCCAATGCTTTTTCACTGGCGATGATACGCTCGTAAGAACCAAACTCGATAAAGATCGCAACACGCTGCTTCAGTTTTTCTTTGGCTTCTAGCATCTGTGAGTTCTTGTACAAAGAGAGTGTAAACTCTCTGGCACGACGCATCATCTCTGCCGCTTCTTTGGTATATTTTCCGTCTTCGATCGACGCTTCATCAAACAGATCTGCTGCAGCCTGGATCATCTCCTTGTCGATATATAGATGCGCCAGCATCACTGTGATGTCGGCACTTTCAATAAAACGGATGTTTGCCTGTTCAGCCAGTTCGATGGCTTTATCTGTATCGCCGCTTTTTCGAAGTGCTGAGATAAAAGAAAGGACCGTCTTCTCCGTCGGTTTTGCGTTCACAAGATAGACTTCTGCATCAATCAAAGCAGACTGGTACAGTCTTAAAGAGACCAGATAGTTAAAACGCTGTTTGTAAAAGTTCCATTCAGTCGGGAACGTTTCAATACCTGCTTTTAATACCGATAAAGCTTTGTTCTCATCCTTCAATTGCCAGTGACATTCAGAAGCAAGTGCGACGACAGACGCTTTCTCATCAGCAGCCGGACCTGCTTTGGAAATAGCATCCAGGGCGCCCTGATAATCTTTCAGCTTAAAGCTGTTCTGTGCTACATAAAGATAAAGCGCTCTATCGGTCTCTTCGTAACCTAAAGCCTGAAGAAAAGCGGTATTCGCCTCTTCATAAAGGCCGAGTTTAGTCGAGATAAGTCCTTTGATCGTATAATAACGACCCATATCAAGCGTCTCATCTTCTGTGTCGACCTGCTTGATCTCGTCTTTTGCACGGTCCACAAAACCGTCTTTAAGCAGCAATGCCGCCAAAGAAAGATGATCGATCTCGTCTGCAGCTTTTTTCTCAGCTGCAAAACTGTTCAAAGCGATCAGTAAAAGTAAAATAACTATTTTTTTCATCATATTTCCTATTGAAGATCAAAGCGAACTTTTTGTTTCGCCCAGACCTTAACTGATTCGCCCTTGTACTGAGCCGGTTTGAAACGCCATGTCTTCACACCGTTTGTCGCTACATCGTCAAAGACATTTGCGGGTTGTGATTCCAGCACTTTAACTTTTTCTACTGTTCCTTCTTTGCTGATAAGAAGGTTCATAAGCACATAGCCTGAGATCCCTGCCTGACGCGCTTTTTTCGGATATTCCATCGCTGAACGTTCACTCGGTACCGGAGCGACATCGACAGAGTCTTCGCTCATGACCATGTTTTTACCGACATCGCCAAGAAGTGCATCATCCATGTTCATGTCCGATGCCATAAAAGCATCCAGACCTGTATCTATTCCGCTCAAAGACGAATCTATCGTTGGCGATGGTGCCGTACGCTTAGGCTTAGGTGCCTCAGGTTTCTTCTCTGGTTTTGGCTTTGGTTTTGGCTTTGGTTTAACAACTTTTTGCGTTGCTATTTCCATGCTTTGTTTTTTAGCCTCAGGCTCTGAAAGACCGCCTTTGGCATTCATATAGATGACTAATCCAAAAACAAAAAAGAGGCCGAAGACCATCCAGGCGATTGCCTTGAGGTTTTTAGATGCAGCTTTCACTTTATCCAACCTCTTTCTCAGTAGCGACGGCTACATCTTTTGCCCCGGCCATTCGGCATTGGTCTACGACTTCAATAAGCTTGTTGACTTCGATTGAATCATCTGCCACGACAAGAACGGAACGCTCTGCTGAAGCACGAAGCATATCACGGAGTTTTCCCTGAATCGCCCATGTCTTGACAGGCTGTGCATCGACATAGGTTTCACCTGACTTATCGATATAGACACGGATCACTTTTGATGATGCTTTAGATGCTGATGAAGCACCCGGACGATTAAGATCAAGTTTCATGTCTTTGACAAATGTTGAACTGACCATAAAAAAGATCAATAGGATAAAAACCATATCGATCAGTGGCGACATATCGACGCCTATCTCTTGAGACTTACGTTGACGAAAACGCATCTATTCTCCCTCTTCTTTTATACATAAAATGTCTTTGATCTGTTCAAGATCCATTATCATCTTGTCTGATCTGCGATCTAGAATACGACCGATGATCAGACCCGGTACGGCAACAACCAAACCAAGCTGTGTCGTAAAAAGTGCCTGAGAGATACCTCCGGCGATACCGCCGCTTTGTGAGAACAAAGCCGCATCTGCCAAAGAATCAAAGGTCTCTATCATACCGACAACTGTTCCCAGAAGACCTATTAAAGGTGCTGCTGCGACAATGGTCTTGATCAATGTAGAGTATTTTTTTATCTCTACCGCATATTTGTTGAAAGCATCCGTCACATAGGCACGCGTATACTCGGTATGGCCCTGTTCTTTGACAATTGCGATCGCTTCGACTACCGCGCCGTCTATCATTCCCTTTGGTTCGCTGCGGATACCTTCTTGGAATTTTCTGACGATGTTTCTGACACTTGCTTTTGAACCGCGGTTCAAGGTGTAATAACGGTATCCCAGTGCATACCATAGGACAAGCACCGAAACAGCTAGCGGCCACATTACGTATCCGCCGCTGTTCATATAGGCATTAAACTGGTCGAACCCCTGGATTAAGAACTCCATCTATGACTGCTTGTTATACTCATTGATCAAGTGTAATGCTGAGTGTTCCATACTGTCTTTAATACGTTCAGCCCAACCGCTTAATAAGTTACCCAGCATCAATACCGGGATTGCTACGATAAGACCTAGTTCCGTTGTAACAAGTGCAATAGAGATACCGCCTGAAAGCAGTTTCGGATCACCCGTTCCAAACTCAGTGATGATGTCAAATGTCGCTATCATACCTGTTACCGTTCCAAGAAGACCAAGTAAAGGAGCAACCGCTGCCACAACAAGGATCATTGAACCAAAACGGTCAAGTCTTCCGCTTTCGTGAAGAATAGACTCGGCTACGATATCTTCGATATGTTCACGGTCACGGTCAAGATTACGGATTGTCGCTTTGATAACACGTGCTGTTGAGCCTTTTTGTGTCTTCATAAACTCAAGTGCACCATCTTTACCATCTGAAAGAAGTTTCACAAGTGCTGACTTCGCCAGATCGTCTGTAGTCTTAGATGCGCTCATCAAGAACACGACTCTCAATCCTACAAGTGCTAATGCTACAAGACCCAATACGATGATGATCCAACCGATGATACCGCCAGAGTTGATAACACTGAATATTGTCTTTTCAGCAGCTTCTTCGATCTCTTTGTCTGCGTTCTCATATAAGAAGATATTGATAGTCGATGCTTCTGTACCGTTGCTCAAAGCATTGGCACTTTCAGCAGAACCTTCTGCCTTCCATACTTTTAACTTTCCTGCACCTGCCGGTACCAAAGCGCCTGCTACATCTGAAGAAACACCATAGGCAGCGATGTTACCGACTTTGATGATACGGCCTTCTTTTTCACTTCCGTCTTCAGCATAAAACTTTCCGCTTTCGCTTCTGACCTTGCTCAACTTGGAAATAAGCGCGTTTGCTTCTACAAAGACTCTCTTCAAAGAAGCCTGGTAGTTGTTCGCATCTACTGCGATATCGACACCAAACGGTTTAAGCGTCGTCGTCGACTGCATCATCACTGTTTCGATCAATGAGGTGTCATCTGTCATGACCTGTGCATTTTGACGTACACGAAAAAGTTCTTCCTCAAGCTTTTCGCTTAAAGCATTTTTCTTCAAAACAACATTTTGTAATGTATCCAGCTCACGTTTTGCTTCTTTAAGCTTTGTGTTCTGTGTCCCATGGATCTCGTCAAGACGCTTCTGAAGCATCTCTTTTTGTGCTTTTAGGTAAGCAAACTCTTTCGCGTAGGCACGCTCCAACTCTGTTTCTGTCGCTGCGAAAAGCGTAAGGCTCAAGGCCAATAAAACTGTTAAGATCTTTTTCATTATTTGCTCTCCGTCATAACAATCGTATTAGGAAGCGTAAAGTATCCTGAACGAATCTGTTTTTTAAATGAATCAAAAAGGGCCAAGATCTGCTCTTGGTCATTTTTCGCGACAGCTTCTTTGTAGTACCAGCCTGTCACGTCTTTTGCAATACTTCCTACAGTGTTGTCAGGAAGTTTGAAGAACATTGTCACCGTACCGATACGTGCGACTTCAGCCAAACGGTCTTGACCGCCGATACTGATCGTCTGCTTGAAGATACCGTTTTCTTTGCTCATACGGATCGCATCACCGTAAGCATTCCATGTCAAGGCAAGTGCTTTTTGTGCTGTTACCAGGTCATTGTTCAATTGAGACTTAATCTTTTCAATATCTTCGATTCTGTCTTCTGTCTTGAAAGGTATAGAAGCTTTGACATTGTCTTGTAACATTGTCAGTGCATCTATAAGGATCGGCTTTAGACCTTCCGTGTTCTTACCCGCTTCTTTGATCTCTTTACGGACATTGTCAAGTTCACGTTGGATCTGTTTGATCTTCAGGTCTTCTCTTGCGACTACAGACTCAAGATCGTTCTTTTGGCGAAGCAATGATTTCATGCCTGCTTTATAGGTGTCTTTTTCGTCGTTGATAGATGCGTCAAGCTGTTCTACGTCTGCACGAAGTTTCATGAGTGACTCGGCCATATTTTGTGATGAAGCATATAGTGATGTTGTTCCCAGAACAGCAACAACCGCTATACTTAGCATTCTTTTAGACATGCGATTCCCTTTTTGGTTTTATATGCTGGAAGTTTAAACGAGGTAGATTACTTTAACGTTACTCTTGAATTACATTTTGGTTACATAGCTACAAATTATCGAGTGATTCTACGTAGTTTGTTACCAAATTGATGTTAAATTTTTTTTGAAGTTTGGGATAAATTGAATATGTATAAAGAAGAAGGGATTAGATAGGAACAAGACCAAAAGGTCTTGTCATTTAGTAAGAGAACTACTATTCTAAAGCAGCGTTGCTATTTGGAGTACCTTTCCAAATGTTAGCAAGTGTAGCACCCGTACATGAAGTATCATTAATCAGGATATCTGTTCCAACCGATGCCGTCAAGTCAGTACTTGCAGTTTTGCCAGTGCCAGTATCTTTAGTATTTTCGATTGCAAGGTAAGCATCGTTATCTTGAACTGCTGCAGCATTTTGCATACATGTAGTTGTGATATTCATAGTACCTGTATCAACAACATCTTGTGTACGATAAGTTGCCATTTGTGTATCTGTAGATTTTGAACTAGTAAACTTAGCATTTGACAAGTTCAGACCAGCATCATTTTTCATGTATATACCAGCTCCAGTAACCTCAGCAGTAAAGTTGACAATTGTAGGTAGTGTAAATGTTGTTGCACCAGGTGCTAACAAGTTTGTATCATTACCTGTTTCGATCGCTGCAGAGTCATGGTTATTTGTCTTATCAACGATGTATTGTTTTACATAAACATCTGTTATCGTACCGATATAACCAAGGTCAGTATCAACTGAATCATCTTTCGCATTTGTAACATATAGACCAGTAACGTTAACCGCACCACCCCAGATCTCCATACCGTCATCTGAACCGCCAACGATTGCAATGTTAGTCAAGTTAGTTCCTGAACCGACACCACCAAGAGAAAGACCGTTAAGTTCTTTATCTACTTCAACTTCAAAACCTGTATGTTTAATAAGAACATAGTCTAAGCTACCAGAGCTCTCACCATTATTTGCAGTTGATGTTGAACCGAAAGTATCATCTACATCACCAGCTTCATACTGAACAACACCATGATCTGTAAAAGCATTACCTAGGATTACAAGACCACCCCATTCACCAGTTTGTCCAGCAGAAGAAAGACCTTGAACATCTTTTTGTGAAGTAAATGTAACTGGCGCTGCTTGAGTACCAACTGCATTAATTGTTGCACCCGGCTTAACAATTAGGTAAGACGCTGGTGTACAACCTGCGATTACTGTTCCAGCTGGGATATCTAAAGTACTACCTGCTGTCAAACGTACTTTACCATCAAGACCATAGATTTTTGTATTATCCAAAGTCATACTTGAGATATCACCACTTAATGTAACATCAATAATGCTTTCACAATTTGGTGTCGCTGCAGGTACAGTTGATCCGCTACCTGAAGAACCGCCTCCACCACAACCTGAGAATGTTACCATCGCTGCTGCAAGACCACTTAAAACTATTTTCGTATTTGCTTTCATTTTGAAGCTCCCGTAATTTTTGATGGCGTTAGTTTAAAATAAACAGATTACTAAAACGATACACTTAAGCTACATTTTAGTGACAAGTTTGCTACCCGAATGTAACCTTCTTGAAACATTTATTCTCTAATATGTTGACATGAAAGCACTAATATTAATCGTGGAAGACGATAATGATCTACTCGAACTCCTTGAACACCGATTGCAAAAAGATGGTTACGAGACTTTGGGTTTTACCAGTACCAAATATGTCAAGAAAGTCCTTGAAGAAGAGGCTATCGACCTTATTCTAATGGACAGAAATCTTCCCGATATAGAAGGAAGTGAGTATATTGCACTCTTAAGAGAGAAAGGGATGGATGTACCGGTCATCTTTCTTTCGGCTAAAAACTCCCAGGAGAATATTGAAGAGGGTTTCTTACGCGGGGGTGACGATTATGTCACGAAGCCTTTTGAACTCAAGGAGCTGTTATTACGGATTGAAGCTCTTTTACGCCGTACCAAGAAAGACATTCAGAAGAAGGTCGCGACCTTCAAGGACATCGTCCTGGATCTTAACCTGCGCGTAGTAAGCATCAAGGGGATGCCGGTCGAACTGACAAAACTTGAGTTCGACCTGCTTCACACCTTTATACAAAACCAGAGCTCTGTCCTCAAACGCGACTTTTTACTCGAGCATGTCTGGGGAAAAGGGAAGACGACCGAAGAGCGTACGGTGAATGTCGCTATCAAACGTCTTAAAGAGAAGATCGATATCGATCCGGAACACTCCTATATCAAGACCATCCGCGGCATAGGCTACACGATCCACTAGACTTCTACCAGTCTGACCCCGTCTTCAAGTAGATAAGCGATGTAGCCGCTTACCTTTTTCCCCGTAATCTCACGAACCGCTTTTTTATAGAAGCTCACCTGTTTCAGGTGAGACTGCGTATGGCTCATGGCCGACTTGTAATCGATGACGACCCATTCTTCTTTGTCCTCTATCAGCAGATCGATGTAACGCAGTTCCTTGTTGTATGTGATCGCTTTTTCTTTATGGACCTTTCCTGAAAGCAGTCCTTTAACACCTGAATCCACGACAAAATGCCGCATACGTCTCTCTATAGAAAGAAACTCCGCTTCGCTAAGTACCGCTCCGAATCTATTTTTGGCAATGGAGAGTGCATGGGGAATGCTCTCTGTCTCAAACGAGGCAAGCATCTCCAAAGCATAATGCAGGGCCAATCCGAACTCGATAGCCTTGTGGTCTTCTATCTCCTCTTTTGCCTGGGACAGGAGATCCGCCTGCGTCCCGTAATAAAAGTCTTTGAAGTCTATCTCTTTCATCGGTGCCTTGAGTGGCTTTGGTTTTGGCACCAATTCCAGTTCTCCATGCCTGCACGGACTCAGACAGAGATCCTCAAATTTTGAGTCCTTTGATTTGTGTATGACAAAGAGACTCTCCTGCGCACGGGTAAAGGCGACATAAAGCGCATTGAGCTCGTCTTCTTTGGAAAGCTGTCTTTCTTTATCGATCGCTTTGGAGTATTCTTCATCAAGACTGGCACGCTTTGTCATGCGCAGATAGATGTTCTGAAGATGGATCCCCTCATACTCATAGATGATAGGGCTGGTATCCGGTGCCCCCTTACCCAGTCTGTCAAGGACGATGACATGTTCGTATTCCAGTCCTTTGGATTTGTGTACAGTCAGAACACGGACTCCGTTGAGCTCTTTTTGCGCCGCACTGGCATCAAGCCGTTCGTATTCAAATAAAAACGCCTCAATATCCTTGTAGTTCGACAGTTTTTCAAGGAAGCTCAGTATATTCATATCCCCGTCATACAGTCTGTATTTTTCGATGACCTTTTTAAGCTGGGTACTCAGGTCCGCGGCATTCACATCGCAGGGATAAAGTCTGCCCGGCTCCTGGCCGACCAGAGCAAAGAAGTTCCGCGCATAGATCGGTTTGTTAAAGTAGGAGTATTTAAGATACTCGATAAGCGCTTTGATGTTCTTTTGGTTGATAAGTTTTGAAGTCGTTTCGGTCACGACATCGATATTCTCGGCTTTTAACAGCTCTTCCACTTTGGAGCCGTCGGCATTGGTCGCCGTGAGTACGGCGATCTCGTTAAGGTCGGCGCCTCTGTCTATCAGCTCTTTAACCGTCGATACCATGCTTTGCAGCACTTCATCATCAAAGATGACTTCGACATAGCCTTTGGTCGCGCCCTCCTTTACCAACTGCGGGACATAGCCTTTGATCTTGTCAATAAAGACCTCGTTGACAAACTCCACCACCGCTTTTTCACTTCGGTAGTTCGTACGCAGCTGATCGACTTTGACATCAAAATGGTCCGTGACTGCATAAAAAAGCTCTTTCTTCCCGCCGCGGAAACGATAGATCGACTGTTTTACATCACCGACGAGAAAGAGTGATGAACGTTCTTTGGAACCATGGCCTGATGTCATCTCTTCGATCAGCGGACGCAAGATCTCAAACTGTATGGTCGAAGTATCCTGAAACTCGTCAAGCAGCATATGGTTTATATTTGCATCAAGTCTGAAATAGAGAAAATCGCTGTTGATACGACCCTTGTTGCTTTCGCTGTTGAGAAGATAAAAGACCAGATAGGTGATGTCATCAAAAGAGAGTTCCTCATCTTCCTTGGCGACCGTCATCTTGGCTTCGATATAGATATCCAAAAGCGAGAAAAGCTCGGAAAGAAAATGCGACTCCTTTGCCTTCATATAATAATAGAGCCCCTCTTTTATGCTGTAAAGAAGTTCATCCATCCTGGGCTGGAAAAACTTTTTGAAATCCCAGTACTCCAGGCTCTCTTTGTCTATCCATGTCTTGCCCAAAAGTTCATCAATCGTATCGGCTTGCATGGCTGAGCGTCCCCGAGCTCCGATATCACTTGCAAAGACAAGCGTCTGAAGTTCATGAAAATCCTGCATCACCATAGCCTCATGTGGAGCGTAAGCCTCCGCTGTAAAGGCAATGTTCTGCATCTCGTTTTTCTTGGCATAGAGCTGGTTCAGCAGTGAAAAGATATCGGCCAGGCGTTTTGAGGCCAAAAGCGACAGCTTGATCAGTGCTTCGTCCTTGCCCTGTGTATTGACAAGGCTCAAAAAACGTGCCATGACTTTGAGTTCATGCTGGGACTCAAAGGTCGAGAAGTTGGGCATCAGACCCGCATGCAAAGAAAACTTTCGCAGGATCTTTGCAAAGAACTTGTCCAGAGTCATGACCTTGGTATCCGCATTCAGAAGTGCCTTCAAAACCTCAGGCCGTTTTGCAAGCAGTTCTTCGGGTGAACATTCCAATACCTTGGCTATCTCTGCGAGCTCTCCCTTGTTCTCAAGATCGATAAGCGTGTTGACAATACGCTCCTGCATCTCATTGGCAGCCTTGTTCGTAAAGGTCAGTGCCAGTATTTTCTCGGCATTCTCGCCGGAGAAAAGAAGACTGAGATAACGAACGACCAGAGAAAAGGTCTTTCCTGATCCGGCTGAAGCCTCATAGGCATGAAGATCAATAAACATCAGCTTCTCCCGCAGAGTTCGGTATAGGGACAGTAGGTACACTCTTTGAGATCCTCTGTCTTTTCAAAATCAAAGACCTTTGTCTCACGAAGCTCCTGCAAGTGTCCGTAGAGAAGCTCCAGCTTGCTCTCCAGCAGGTCTTCCGTGATTATCTTTCCGCTTTTCAGGTCATAATATCCGCAGGACTTCACTTCACCCTCGTTTTTGGCCAGAAGATAATAAAACTCCAGCTGAAAATCCGTCGCTTTTTCCACCGTGCGTGCCGTGTAAGTCGGATACAAACCGCTTTTGTAATCAAGGACTTCCAGACCATCCAGGGTTCGGTCAATACGATCGATATTACCCTGCAGCCTTATACCGCAGACTTCTGCCGAGAGCGACTTCTCGCAGGCAATGACTTCGGCCTCTTTAAAGCGTTCGATCTCATTGTCAATAAAACTCTCAAGACGCCTGAGCCACATCTTCTGCAGATACCTGTCCAGTACCGTGTCCGCCGAGTTCTTCTTCAGCGCCTGGGCAATTGCTTTTTTCAGTGCCTCTTTGTCTGTAAACCGGCTTTGCTTTTCATAGACTTCCTGCAAGGCGGCATGCAGAGCTGTCCCTATCTCATGTTCCTGCGGAAGGTCCTGCTCGATCTGATGTTCACCCAGACCGTCGATATAGCGATGATAGAAACGGCGCTTGCAGGAGAGAAAACTTTTCAGTCCCGTCGCCGAAAGGTTATGCTCCCTAAAGTCGTAGGCATGTTCTATCTTTGGCTCCTGTCTATCATGGCGCTGATGTGTTTTAAACAAAACGCCGGCCCATTGAGACTCTTCGTAACTTGTCGTACTCTGTATCCCTAACTGTGTCAAAAAACGTGACGGGACAGAATCCGCAGAGGAGACATAGGATATCGCCACCTGAGAAGCACGCAAAAAGAGATTGTTATAATAGAGTTTTTGCAAGGATTCTCTGTCCTGTGCTCCGGGAAGGCCCGCTTTGATCCGTGTTGACGAGTTCAGGAAAAGATCTTTCTCACTCTTGCGCGGGACGGTGCCCTCATTAAAGTCGACCACTATGACACCCTCATACGTGACTGAGCGGGTCTCAAGTACCCCCATAACGGTGATCTTTCCGCCGCGAACATCATCGATGCTTCTATTTTTAAGCCGGTTGATAAAAAGATGAAGCGCAGACTTGAAAGAGCTTTCCTGCAAGATAGGCAAAAGTCTCTCAAAATAGAACAACTCTTCTTTGATGATCTTAAGCACTGCCTTGTTCTTCTCAACATGTACAAACGGCTCGAGAAGGATATTGAAATCCAGCCCCTGAAGCGGTGACTTATAGATCCCTTTCAATCCTTCTGCCAGTTCTATCCCTATACGATCCAACCGGCTTTTGTTCTGCACCGTCTTATTCTCAAGATACTGTGTAACCGCCTCCAGTGCCTGTAAAAAGTCTGATGAACGAAGACTCTCTCCCATGGCAAAGTTAAAGTTACATTTGTCATCAAAGCGCTTGAGATGTTCTGCAAAGTTCTCATTCGGCAGGACGACTACGATCTTCTCGGCCTCTATTCCCTGATCTATAAACTCCTGTACCTTTTGTTTGACAAAGGCGACTTGAAGCAGTCTTTGCGAAAAACTTTCACAGCTGACGACGGCTTTGGATCTTACGGGAGATGAGCCTTCCACTTTCTTTGTACTGAGATTGATGATCTGGTTCTTTTCCTCTATGATATCAATACCCAGAATTTTTAATTTTTCTTGCATCTTGTGATTGAAGGTATTGGCATAAAAACGAAGACGTAAGGGAACATGCTCGGCGCACTCCTGCAAGACTTTGAGTTCAAAGTTTGTCAGGTACCCTTCAACGACCAACAGTATCTCGCCTTGAGCTTCGATATAGGAGCGGTTGAGAGTATAGTTCTTTGGCAAAAATATCGGATCAAGTATCTTCTTTGCCTCGCAAAGCCTCTCATAACGCATAAAGAGCTCTTCCAATATAGCGACATGCTCTTCATAATCCCCGTAGGTATCGGCCATGGAAAGCGCATTGATGTCGACAAGCTCCCCGCTGAGCTCCTCAAAAAAACGAAAGATATAGGATGAGTTTTGGGTAAATGTAAAAAAGTTTCGTTCTATGTTAAGGCTAGAAAAAGCTGAAAAGTCCGAGGCTTCAAGAAGTAAAAGTGTACGGGTATCATCATCCACACGGCTATAACCTTCAACGACCAAAGCGCGCTGAAGGAATTCCGACATAGTGATATAAGAAGGTAAAAAACCGTCTTGAGCCTGGTCTCTCAAGATGGCCGAACGTATAGAACGTGAAGTCGGTAGTATTGTCATTTCATAGCCTCAGTATTTCAGAGGTATGATACTTGTTTAGGCCTTGCGCTTTGCTAAACTGGCCTCATCCCAGAAGTCATTGATCTGAAGCTGGATCTTTTTTAGCCAGTTGTACAGAAGGTAGACATTGATCCCTATAGCCGTAAGCACGACGGCACCCATCTTATAAAGGCCATATTCACCCATTCCGCCTGCCGAAATGATCAAATAAAGCATACCGACAATAGCCCACAATGCGATAGTCGGCAAGAACAAAATGGCACCCCAGCACGAGCTGATATGTTCAAGTTTTCCATTTTCTGCATAGAGTCTACCCACATAAGCAGGCAAAAGCCAGCACGCGCTCAAAGCCAAAGGAGGGAAAATAATCGCCAGTGCCGCATACGATGCTCCTGATATCCCCTGCTGGCGGTTCGCCTGCAACTCTGAAAAGGTCTTTGAAAGCCAGTAGATGCCATAAAGGCCAAAGCTAATCACCCACAGTCCGATGATCTTTTCCGGACTTCGTTTTGTTCCAATATACATATTCATCCCTAAATAAATGTTTGTGATTGTAAATATAAGTAAATATTATTTACAACTTATCACATAAATTATATAAATTAATGGTAAACGGAAAAGAAACATACACAGAAGGTGATAGATTATAGAGAGAGTTTAAAAAGCGTCACTCAAACAGGCATCTGCCTACTGGAGTGAACGGCCGCCGTTGGCAGCATAATTACGCATCGGCTTGTCAAAGCCGTATTCATAGACATCTTTGTCAAGCGTGTCTGATTTAAGGTTCATATGGCGGAAGTCCTCACCGACTGAGACCCTGGCCAGGATGTTCCATCTCCCTTTTTCAGGGACTTTGACATTTTCAAAATAGTAGTTTCCATTCTCTATACGAGGATTTTCCAGAACAAGCTGATTATCACTTGTCACAGGACGCGAACAGATCACTTTTAGCACGGCATCATTGACAGGGTTTTCATTTATATCGACCATCTTGTATGAGATCACAGACCCTTGCTCAGAGACACCTTCTCCCGTATAGGTAAGTTTGTACTTTGCGTTAAACCTGATACCGGAGATGATCATCTCATTGGCATTTCCATCCATACTGTGATAGCCTGCCATCATATCTGTATCTTCTTGTACCGGCTGTAAAAGAGCGAGATATACCGTTACAACACATGCCAAGACTATGAGGAGTGTAGAGATCACTATACCGATCGGCCACTGTTTTCCATCAGACATCTTTATCCTTTCGTCGCTTATACGCATCACGTCCTAGTTTAATCACTGTTATCAGTGACAGAAACATCAAAACAGAGATCAGGACCTTATAAATATTTTTATTGGTATCGCCTATCGCCGTGTCCAAAACAATGCCTTTAGAAGCAGCGATCTGTTCCGATATCTCGGCATAGCCATTAAACATGGCAACGGCATACTTGTCTTTGTCTTCGACACCATCCGGCGCTCTTGCTCCGATAACAGGGATGACCCTGCCATTAAAGAATGGCCATATTGCAAGCGGGTCCATTATCTGATCTTTATCAAAAGTCTCATAGAGTGATTTATCATCTGCATAGATCTGCACTTGTTTATTATTTTCGACTAATGAGAATAAAATAGCAGGCTGCTTGAGTGTTTTGATCAACTTTTTTTGATAATCAATAATACTTTGATTAGCATCAAGTTCTTTGATAAGGCTCATATAGAGATTGATTCCGGTCTTTGCCGAGAGTTCTTCTCCCATTGGTTCGACTTGCTCATTGAACTCTTTTACCTTTACGACTTCATCAACAACAATAAACTTTGCCTGTAAAGATTGTGAAAGGAAAAGGGTTGCAATGAGGGCAAAAAGCCCTCTGTATATCTTCAAAATATACCTTAACCTACGTAAAGGTGGTCAGCAACGACTACAGCGTATATTGTAAAAAGTGCCATAGCGAATAGGCCAAGGCCAATAATTACATCTAATCTCATTATTTGTCCTTTTTATATGGCTTGTCTTTGTGCAACGCGACATGTGAGGCATTGCCAGCACTCTTCATCTCGATGCCTTTTGCATCTTCGATGTAATAATACTCTTGAGCTGCACCTTGCTGAGCGCCGATAGCCAAAAACACCAACGTACCCTCAACAGTCAATAACAAGACAGTTGCTACAAGTAAACCTGTGATCCCGTGTAGTGCAAAAATACTTCTACTTTCCATATCTTACTCCTACTCTTCAATTTCTTTATCGGTACCGTGTGCAACATAGGCAGACACAGCTTCGATCTGAGGCATAGTCAACATCTGGCCAAATGCCGGCATAACACCGATTTCGCCTTTCTTCATACCCTTGGCAAGAAGATTGTGAACTAGACATGAGTTGTACGATCTAAGACTTGGCGCAACACCTGACTGACCTTGACCTAAACAGTCTTCACCTACACAAGCAGTTGAATAACCTTCAACACCTGTAGTGTCAGCATCAGGCTTGTTGCCATAACTCTTATATCCTTTGACACCTGCTTCCAAAGCAGAACCGTGGCACGAAGCACAGGCTGAAGCAAAGATATCTCTACCCGCTGTTGAACCAGCTTCATCTTTAAAGCCTTTGGCAATATATGTAGAGACTGTCGTGATATCGGCATCATCAGAAAGCATGAATGGCGGCATACCACCATCATATCCAAGTTGCGTCGAGCCTTCACGGATCACTTTTTCAACATATGACTTGCTCATATTACGAACCGTTAAGTTCTCAGCAGTCAACACACCTGTTGAATAGTTCTCTTGACCATTTCCTTGAGGACCGTGACAAGGAGAACACTGAACAGCAAAGATCCCCTCACCCATTCTAAGCTTCTGTGTATCTGACATCTTGTCAAAATGTTCTTGAAGTTTATCATTAGCGACTTTTGAATCTTGATTATATTCACCGATTTGAGAATATTCGTTCAACGGATACCCCGAAGTCATATACCACATACCCCAGATCATAAGACCGATCATAAAAAGTGCCCAACCTAGAGGAAGGTCATTTTTATACTCGCCGATACCATCCCAGCTTTTGTCCACAAGTTCACCTGTGGCCGTATCGTCTTTCATCTGCTTGACGTATTTCATTACGACAATAACAGAAATAACAACAATCGCTCCGGCACCAGCCATA
Source organism: Sulfurimonadaceae bacterium (assembly GCA_041553795.1). GTDB lineage: Bacteria > Campylobacterota > Campylobacteria > Campylobacterales > Sulfurimonadaceae. The sequence goes on along the minus strand of JBFEIF010000017.1, from coordinate 3,754 downwards.
GCCAGCAAGTTAACGATATCATCACCCATCATGTCACCAACGACAGCATAAGTACCTGCCATCAGAACTATTATTAGTACGATACCGAAAATCCATAAATTTTTCATTTATCCCTCCATATCTCGTTTAGAGTCCTCTTGTGCGGAGTCCTCTTCTTTTTTTTCAACTAACTCATCTGTAATTTCATCATCAAGCGCCATCTTGCCATACTTCTCGTAATCTCTTGTCCCTTTTCTCTCAGCGCTGTAAAGATGATAGATATACCCCCACAACATGATAGTCAAGAAGGCAGTTAGAGCAAAATAACCGTATGCCTGAAATTCACCTAGAGTCATACTACGATCTTATTTCAGTGAATTAAGATATGCAATCAATGCTACGATCTCAGGGACTTTCCCTGCTGCAACCATCTCTTTTATATCTTGGTTTTTCATCTCTGCTGCGACAAGTTTTGCATCTGCCAAGGCTTCTGCACGAGCTTCTTCAACAGTAGCTGCCAAAGGAACCTTACTTGTCGAACCGTCTAACATCGGAATATCCATGTTATATGGAACGTTGAAAACCTTATTGACTGTCACCGCTTCAGCCCAAGCAGTGTCCACATCAGCTTCGTTGGCAAACATCCAAGGATATCTTGGCATAATAGAACCCGGAACGACTGCTTCAGGGTCTAACATGTGATTTTCATGCCAGTCCGTCGTACGGTAGTTACCTACACGCATAAGGTCCGGACCGGTACGCTTTGAACCCCAAAGAAATGGTCTGTCATAAGCATACTCACCACTCAAAGAATAACTACCATAACGGTCCGTCTCGTGTTTAAACGGACGAACGAGCTGTGAATGACATGCATTACAGCTGTTTTTGATGTAGACATGACGACCTGTCAACTCGAGTGTCGTGTACGGTTTTGTCCCGATAAGAGGACGTGATTGCTGGATAAAGTGAGGAACGATCATAATCAAACCAGCAAATGCGATAACTACGAATATACCAACGCCGAAAAAGAATGGGCGTTCTTCTAACCAATGAAACATATTATCTCCCTTTCCTTACGCTGCCATAGGCGTAGCATTTTGAAGCTCACGTTCCTCAACAGGACGAGCCGACATAGTTTTGATGATGTTATAGATAAATATCGTGAAACCTGCGAGGTAAAGAATACCACCGACTGCACGGATAATATAATAAACATGTAAAGCATCAACAGAATCGATGAATGAGTAAGCCAGGTTACCGAACTCATCTACAGCACGCCACATCATACCTTGAGTGATACCTGCGATCCACATAGAAGTAAAATACAAGATAACACCAAGAGTCTGCAGCCAGAACTGTGTGTTCATCAATGCTTTCGAATAGATCTCACGCTTGAAGACACGCGGAGCCATATGATAAAGTGAAGCCATAACAATGAATCCGACCCAACCAAGAGCACCATCATGAACGTGTCCGACGATCCACTCAGTAAAGTGTGCGATTGCATTGACAGATTTGATCGATTGGATAGGACCTTCAATCGTTGCGAACATATAAAAAGTAGATGAAAGAATCATAAACTTGATAAGCGGGTTCTCTGCAACTTGTCTCCACTCACCCTTCATCGTAAGCAGCATGTTGATCGCTGAACCCCATGAAGGAAGGATCAAGATGACCGAGAAGATCGAGCCCATAGTCTGCATCCAGTCTGGAACTGTTGAATAGATAAGGTGGTGTCCGCCAGCCCATACATAGACGAACATCAACGACCAGAAAGAGAGTAAAGAGAGCTTATAAGAATAAACTGCCTGTCCTGACTCTTTTGGCAGGAAGTAATAGATCATAGCGACAAGAGGAACCGTAAGAACGAAACCGACAGCATTATGTCCAAACCACCATTGAACCATTGCTCCCGATGTACCTGTGTATACTGAAATACCATGAATAACCGAACCTGCACCTGCGACAAAGTACGTAGGGATAACGATATTATTCATGATAAACAGCATTGATACAGCCAGGAAAGCAGCCATAAAATACCAGATTGAGATATACAGTGCTTTCTCACGGCGAATTCCGACAAGTCCAGCAATACTAAGTCCCCATAAAACCCAAAATATTACTACCACTATATCAAGTGGCCACTCTAGCTCAGAATACTCATTTGACTGAGTCACACCTAAGAAAAGTGCAACTACTGCAAGTAAAATAGCTAAGAAATAAACCCAGAAGTGAAGTTTTCCCACCACCATTAAGAACTTTGACTCTGCCATAGAGACTTTCAAAACACGTTGTCCTATGTAGTACCAACCTGCAAAGATACCACTTAGTGTAAATCCGAAGATGACTCCAGACGTGTGAATTGGTCGAATACGGCTAAAGTTGATATACTCAGCCATTGTGTCACCAAGTACATAGTTAATCTCTGGCCATGCCATCTGTAAGGCAAGTACTACACCTAATAACATACCGATAAATCCGAATAACAGTGCAGACATCATAAACATCTTAGCTACTGTGTAATCGTATTCTAATGGACGATTCTCCATATAAGCTCCCTTATATATAATTTAAGCCAAAGTATTCTCATCTTTGACATCAAAGCCTAGACTATCTCACAATTTTGTCGTATACAATCTTAATGAAAAAACTACGACAAAAAATTAAGATAGTCTAAATCAATCAAAATAATATCATATTATGATAATTATCAAGCTTAAAGTTTAATTTTTATTGAGTACTAATTAAGTAGAATATTTTTTTAATAATGTGTTAAGTTTGTGATCTATAAGTTATTATAATCCGCATTTTCCGGAACCGCATTTTCCGGTCCCGCATTTCATAGAAGAATTTTCAACAGGATGAAGATACAGATCATAGTTGACATAGGCTTTGTATAAGGTCCAGCCACCATAGAAGATTATAATTAATGATGATACCTCTATCATGATATGCCTGAAACGGTTTTGGGAAATAAAACCGACAAGGAAACCGAGTGAAAAAAGTGTCGGAATCGTCGCTATCCCAAAAAGTAACATGACAGCTGCACCCATGAAGGCAGATTTTGTCGCGATCGCTGTAATAAGCATCGTATAGACCAGTCCGCAAGGGAAAAATCCGTTAAGTGCGCCCAGTGTATAGAAGCTCAATCTGGATTTTGAGTTTAACTGAGAGAAGAAAAGTCTTTTGAACCAGGCTTTTTGTGTGATAGGATATTCAAGATAGGAGACAAACTTTAAACGTCCGGAAAGAGAGAGTCCCATCAGGACCATCAAGACACCAGAAAAACCGAACATCACCATCCGCATGATCGGTGTCGCTTCCCATAAGGAACCAAAAAGTCCAAACAGTCCGCCCAAAAGCGTGTATGAACTGATCCGTCCCATATTGTAAAAAGCATGTCCGCTTGCCTGAGAGACCTTCGATGTACTTGAATCCATCTTTGCTGTCGTATACGAGACAATAAAACCGCCGCACATACCTATACAGTGTCCAAGACTGCCAAAAAAACCGAAGGCAAGGATAGCTAAAAGTTCTAGGGAGTTGTGATCATAAAAGTTCAAACAGCTTCCTTATTAAATTGAGGAGTGTTAAACCTGCAAATGAGGCTTAAAAGGAGAATAAATAGACTTTGAGTGGTTAGTATAAGCATCTTTTGTTACAAAAGTGTTAACTGTTTTCTGAAGGCATTGCCTTAAGAAACAGCTACGGCTTATTTTCCCATCAAAGAAAGGAATTCACCAAAGATATAGGCACTCTCTTTTGGTCCCGGACT
>JBFEIF010000016.1:0-31226 GCA_041553795.1 Sulfurimonadaceae bacterium | reverse complement strand
CCGGGCGGTAAAGATATCCGTATTGATACGCATGTGCATGCCGGCTATATCGTTCCGACGACCTATGACTCGATGATCGGAAAACTTATCGTCTATGCTGAAAATCGTGAAAAGGCTATCGCAAAGATGAAGCGCGCTCTTTCAGAGTTCAAGGTCACGGGGATCAAGACGACAGTCGCTTTCCATCTTAAGATGATGGGGAATGAAGACTTTGTCTCCAACAACTTCGATACTAAATACCTCGAACGCTACAACGGATAGAGAGGCAGTGCATAAGCACTCTCTCGAGAAAACCCTCTTTTTCTAGAAAAACTTTTACCCTATAGCTCGAACAGACATCCTCTTATCGCAGAATCACTCTTCCGGCAGTCGAAGGACTTTGATATCGGCATTGATCCTCATCCTTTGAAAATGTTCATTCAGGATATGGTCGCGTTTTTCTTCCATGATCTTGTCTTCGACCTGCGTCCGGATCAGCTCTAGCGGCGGAGTATTGATCTCATTTTTTTTCAGGACATAAAATGCCATATGTCCGTTTGCTCCCATCTGGGGAAGGACAGGTGTGAAACTTCCCTCTTCAGTCTTGATAATCAGTTGGGCGAGACGGGGATTTATCTTGGCCGTCTCAAGGGTCGTGTTCTCTTTTTGGACCTGTGGCAGATAGATCATCGGATTCGAGATCTTCTGTTTCAATGCCTCCTGGTCCTGACTGGTATAGACGATAGTGTCAATACTCTTTGGTGCCTGATATTCGCTGAGATACAGTTCGTAAAACTCTTGTACCTCTTCATCAGTCGGCTCATCCATCTGTGACATCGCAATAGCGTTGAAAAGCTTTTGCTTTAATATCTTTTCACGCGTCTTTTCTTTTGTCTGCGATTCAGAGAGATGACGGACAGAACTCATCGCCTCATAAAGTTGGGCCATACTCATATTGTTCTGTTCAGCCATCTTCTTCAGGTCATCAAGGACCTCTTGGTTGCTGACCGAGATATTGCGTTTTTTCGCTTCGATCTGTTCAAGCTTTGTGCGTATCAGCTGATCCACGGTCTGCTTGAGCCCAAGTTGGTTTATTTCCTGCTCCTGTTTGATCTCATAAAGTGTTATTGTCTCATCATCGACAGTGATCGCTATCCCTCCGATAATGTCAGAAAAAAGAAACGGTGCAAAGGAGAGTAGAAGAAGTAGTCTTTTCATAAATATCCATAATGTTAAATGTACAAAACTTTACCATCTTTTAACCAAGAATCCACTAAAATGGCACCACTATAAATCAGGACAATATAATGATCGTAACACGTTTTGCACCAAGCCCTACCGGCTACCTACACATTGGCGGATTGAGAACAGCACTCTTCTCTTATCTGTGGGCTAAGAAAAACGGGGGCAGATTTCTGCTTCGAATCGAAGACACGGACATGAACCGTAATAATGAAGAAGCAGCGAAAGCGATCGTTAAAGCTTTTGAATGGGTCGGTCTCAAGCATGACGGAGAGATCACCTATCAGTCACGCCGTATGGATATCTATAAAAAGTATATAGAACAGCTTCTGGAAGAAGGCAAAGCCTACCGATGTTACATGTCGAGAGAAGACCTGGATGCCCTGCGAGAAGAGCAGATGTCCAAGAAAGAGCGTACGCGTTATGACAACCGCTATAGAGATTTTGAAGGGACACCTCCTGAAGGTTCCGAAGCGGTCATACGTATCAAAGCGCCAGAGACCGGGACCATTATTATTAATGACGGAATCAAAGGGCAGGTAGTCTTTCAGGCGGAGGATATCTTGGATGATTTTATTATTGCACGTTCTGATATGAGCCCGACTTACAATTTTGTCGTGGCAATCGATGATGCCCTGATGGGGGTTACCGAAGTTATCCGCGGTGATGATCACCTTTCGAACACGCCTAAACAGATGGTCGTCTACAATGCATTGGGATTCGATCTTCCAAACTTTTATCATGTACCAATGATCCATAACTCAAATGGCAAGAAGCTTTCAAAGCGTGACGGTGCAACGGACGTGATGATGTATAAAGAGATGGGATATACACCTGAAGCACTTTTGAACTTTCTGGTACGTCTGGGATGGTCACACGGAGACCAGGAGATATTTTCTATGGATGAGATGCTGGAACTTTTCAATCCGTCCGATATCAACAAATCGGCATCGATCTATAATACGGAAAAGCTTGACTGGCTTAATGCGCATTATATTAAGAACATGAACAACACAGAACTTGCACAAGCGCTTGAAGCCTATGATATCATCCTGACATCACATGATAAGAAAGAGATACTTCTGGATGCTGTGAAGGAGCGTTCAAAGACACTCAAGGAGATGGCAGAACTGATAAAAGAGATCTTGTCAACCCCTGTTGAATACGATGAAAAAGGTATGGAGAAGGGATTTAAAGGCAATGCAGATGAAGTCCTAAAGACCTTTGCAGAGAAGCTTGATGCAGCAGAAGAGTTGCATCTGCCTATTGATTATCACCACATCATGGAAGCGACTATCACACAGATGGAAGTTGGATTTGGGAAAATAGGCCAGCCGCTTCGTATGGCATTGCTGGGCAAGATGTCAGGCCCGGGGCTTGATGAAATCATGGCTATCATCGGGAAAGATGAGACATTGAACCGTATTGATGCCGTCTTGGAAAAACTGGGTTAAATGCGAATAAAATTTCAGGTAGTCTGGAAATATCTGGCAATTAATACTTTTTTAACGTGTTAACCGCTAACCTATAAATAAATATTTTTTATAGGTTAACCCATATGAGCGATTTATTCCAGTTTGCGGAAGAAGACACAGAAGTCAAGTCTCTTCCCGAGAAATCGTGGAAGATCCTGGTCATCGATGATGAAAAATCTATCCATGATATAACGCTAAATGCTTTGAAGTCGATTATTATTGACGGCCGCCGTTTGGAGATCATCAGTGCGATGAGCGCTGTCGAAGCCAAAGAGAGACTTTCCGAGCATGATGATATTGCCTTGGCCCTGGTCGATGTCATCATGGAGACACCGACAGCCGGCCTGGACCTCGTAAACTATATTCGAAATGACCTTGACAACCATCTTATCAGACTTGTGATCCGTACCGGACAGCCTGACGAGGTGCCTGAACGCTATATTATAGACCAGTATGACATCAATGACTACAAAGAAAAGACGGAACTTTCAGTTGACAAGTTCTATACCGTCGTCCGTTCTTCTATCAGACAATACTCCTACCTTGTTGAACTCGAGACAAAATACGAAGATGTATATTTCCAGATGACGACACATCCGCTGACAAAACTTCCCAACCGACAAAAACTCAATGAAGTGCTCGACAGTAAAGGCTGTAAGAACCTTGTTCTCATCAATATTGACAGCTTTAGCGGTATCAATGAGACTCAGGGGTTTGATGTAGGAGATCAACTTCTGATGCAGATGGGTGGTTTTCTGCAAAATATGTATGGAAATGAGATGCAGATCTTTCATCTGGAAGGGGATACTTTCGGAATACTGAGTCTGGATGAGCATATCAATGAAGAGAGGCTGCTAGATATCCAAAAAGAGGTCAACAAGATGAGCTTCTTACTCGGAGGAATAGAAAATCGTCTTAGTGTCACACTTGGCCTGGCTATGCATGAAGAGGGAAACCTGATCCAAAAAGCGGAATTCGCTCTTAAAGAAGCACGTAGTATGGGGCGTAACAGAGCGACAAAATATACGGATGACATCAAAATAATACAGACGATCAAGCATAATTCCGTTTGGACGCAGCGTGTCCGAGATGCCTTGGAAAGCAATAGGATAGTCAGTTATTATCAGCCTATCTTTTCGATTAAAAGCAAAGAGCCTATCAAATACGAGTGCTTGGTCCGAATGCTGTATGAGGATGAGGTGATCTCTCCTTTCAAGTTTTTGAAGGCGGCTAAAAACAGCGGACAGCTGCATCAGATCTTTCAGATCATGTTTGAGAATGCATGCAAGAAGACAAAAGTATTTACGGGGCAGTTTACGGTTAACATGACGGATCAGGACCTTCAGGAATCGGGTGTGATTGAGTTTATTGAGTCTATGATCAGTAAATATGATGTTGATCCCAAGCAGCTTGGACTGGAGATACTCGAAGAGAAGAGCATCATGAACAATGAACTGATAAAAGAGAGGCTTTTTTATCTGCATGATAGGGGAATATCTATTATCGTGGATGATTTCGGTGCTGAATGTTCGAATTTTGGTCAGCTGATAAACCTGCCCATATCATTACTGAAAATAGATGGTATGTTCATTAAAGATCTTCCTGAAAACCCTCATCACCAGATCATTGCAGAGTCAATCGTCTCCTTTGCGAAACGGCTGAAAATACCGATCGTCGCTGAATTTGTCCATTCGCAAGAAGTCTTGGACATAGTTGAGCTTATGGGTGTCGATTATGCTCAAGGATTTTATCTTGGAGAGCCTTTGCCTGACTTACTCAAGTCCTAATCACAATAGCGCAAGAATAAGGTGCCAACATAGTATAGATAGGCAAGATTTTGATCTTAAGCATTATAAAAAATGAACAACACGAATCTAAAGGAAGTATTTATGTCAGTACAGCATTTTGAAGTACTTATTGTGGGAGCAGGTGTCTCAGGAGCTGCTTTGGCTTACGAATTGGCACGATATACGAATATTAAGACGGTGGGTGTCATTGAAAAATATGAAGATGTGGCGACCTTGAACAGTTCTGGGACTTCTAACTCACAAACAATACATGTCGGTGATATTGAGACGAACTATACGCTTGAAAAAGCAGCTGTTACCAAACGCACAGCGAAGATGGTAGAGAAGTACTGTTTGCAGTACCATTATCAGGATGAGGTGATCTTCTCACATCAGAAGATGGCGCTGGGTGTTGGCGAGAAAGAAGTCGAGTTCCTACTGCATCGTTTTGAAGAGTTTTCCAAACTTTTCCCCTATCTGGAAGTATGGGACAAAGATAAGCTCAAAGAGTATGAGCCGCGTGTTGTCCTTGATGCCAATGGCAATGAACGTCCTGAGACCATAGTCGGAGTCGGCGCAAGAGGAGAGTGGACCACAGTCGATTACGGAAAGATGTCAAAGACACTGATCGAGAATGCCAAAAAACAAGAAGGTAAGCAGGTCGATACCTTTTTCAATTCCCAGGTAAAAAAGATAGAAAAAGACGCAGAGGGGATGTACCATGTCTATACAAATGACAAAGAGTACACAGCTGACTTTGTTGTTGTCAATGCCGGAGCACACAGTCTGTATATTGCCCATGAGATGGGGTATGGACATAATCTCGGCTGCCTTCCGATTGCAGGAAGCTTTTACATAACAAATGAAAAGATGCTTAACGGGAAAGTCTATATGATCCAAAACCCAAAACTTCCATTTGCAGCTTTGCACGGAGATCCCGATGTACTGGCAGACGGCAATACGCGTTTCGGTCCGACGGCACTGATGCTTCCAAAACTTGAACGTTACAAGAGCGGTACCTATATGGACTTTTGGAAGACCTTGCGCTTTGACAAGAACATCGCGATAGCCTTGTGGAAACTGTTAAAAGAGAGTGATATCCGCTCTTATATATTCAGAAACTTTCTTTTTGAGGTCCCTTTTTTGAACAAATACCTTTTCTTGAAAGATGCACGGAAGATCGTCCCTTCTTTGCAGCTTCATGAGTTTGTCTATGCAGATGGCTTTGGCGGAGTACGCCCGCAGGTATTGAACAAGGACGAGCAGAAGCTGATGCTTGGTGAAGCATCGATCAATCCGGGAACGGGGATACTTTTCAATATGACCCCATCGCCGGGAGCGACTTCATGTTTGGGAAATGCGGAAAGAGACCTGAAAATAGTCGTCAGCTATCTGGGTAAGGAGTTTAATGAAACACTTTTCAAAGATGAACTGACGGAAGGCGATTATTGTGTACTCCCTGAACCTTTAGCATCGCAAAAAGCACGCGTCAATCTGATCCGTGCCGAGATCGCAAGGACTCAGGAAAAATTCCATGAAGAGTATAAAGGTTAGGCTTGGGGCCTTTTACGATCAAGGATTGAAAAAGTTCTTGACAGCCTTTTGATCAGGCTCAGATGGCAGTCGCCATCAGCTGATTCACGGTTATCGTTATCTCCTGCAGACCTTTTATCTCATATCCTTCAAATAAAGCAAGCTGTTCACGTGTACCTGCAAAAGACTCATTCTCATTTGATACAAAGGAGTTGAAAGCATCTTCGGGACTTTCATCCAAACGCTGGAAGCTGAGTATTTTATGGGTGTAATGGACGACAATGAAGTCGATGAACTGCAGCATCTGACGCTTAAGTATTCTGTCACTGTCGAGATTTACAGGGATCTCGTCCAAGGCAGATAAAAGCTCTATGATCTTAAATTCGCGTATGACCATGTAAAAGAGTATCACGACATTATCAAAACTGTGCTGGGTACTTTCTTTGATGCCAATGGCAGCTACAGCAAAACGAAGATATTCTATGTGCGAGAAGAAGCTGTTGAAATCATCTTTTCCGGGAATGATCTCAATATGGGTTGAGCCATTTATCTGGTCGAGCATTCTGAACAGATTGTCTTTGTTCTCAAGGATATGGTTGGCATCGATCTGGTTCTTATTAAGGTATTTTACCATCCATTTGACACTGAATATCAGGGTGCGTTCCATCTCTGAAAGCAGTTCATACTGCTGAGCGCTTGGCATAATAAAGTCTTGTCTGAAGATCTCATATCGTATATTGTTTGTATCAAAAAGCTGATTACAGATGAGATAAGACTTGATCTTGTTGATGAACTTCTCTTCACCTATGCGTTCATAGTCACTGATAAAGCTTGCACCTTGATAGTTGATAACCTTGTCTGCCAAGATCGTCGCGATCAGTTCACGCTTAAGTGGATGCTGAGAGATCTCATGTTCATAGATACCGACAAAGGATTTAGGAAAGTATTTATACAGATAGCTTAGGGAAAAGCTCTCATCGATGAAGGTTGAGCCCAGTAAAATGTTTTTAATAAATATCTTGGCATAGGAAAGAAGCGATGCAAGAATAGGACGGACAATACACCCCTCTTTGTTCAGCATCGAGTTTAAGTTCTCATCTTTAGGGATAAAAAAGTCTTTACGCTTGAAGGCAGTGACATGCTCCTCAAGTATTTTTATTGCCTCAAGAAAGTCTTTGGTGTATATCTTGCTGAGCCTTTCATCGCGTGAAAGCGCGAGGCTTTGGCTATAGTTGTCCCACAAGACAAGGTTGACTACCTGCTCCGTAAGACTTGCCAGCGTTTTATTGCGTTCTTCTTCACTTAAAAGCCCTTTGGCCTGAATAGTATTGAGAAGTATCTTCAGGTTGACCTCATGGTCCGAGATGTTGACACCGGCAGAATTATCGATGCCATCAAGATTGATATGGCCTCCTTCAAGGGCATATTCAATACGGGCACGTTGTGTTAGCCCTAGATTTCCGCCTTCACAGACGCAATAGGCTTTTAGTTCGGTCGCATCGACACGAACACTTTCGTTTTGTTTGTCACCAAGGTCCAGATCGCTTTCATCAGAACTTTTGACATAGGTACCTACTCCCCCGTTAAAAAGCATGTCTACTTTCATGCATAGAAGTTTCTTGGCCAGCTCCTCGCCGCTCATACTCTTGCGGGTAGTACAGATCATCTTTTTTATTTCGGGTGACAGTTCGATGGACTTGTCAGAACGCAGAAAGACACCGCCGCCTTGGGATATCAATCCTTTGTTGTAGGCACTCCAGCTTCCGTCTTTAGAGACAAAAAGACGTTGTCTCTCTTCATAAGAGGTTATTGGTATAGGATCGGGGTCGATGAAGATCTCTTTGTGGCTGATAGCGCCAAGAAGTTTAAACGCTTTGGACTCGATCATGCCGTTACCGAATACGTCACCATTCATGGAGCCTATCCCGACGACCGTGATAGAGTCTTTGTAAAAATCGATCCCCTTCTCAATAAAGAACCGCTGCGTCGAGATCATTGCCCCCTTGGCCGTAATACCAAGGTCTTTGTGCCCAAAACCCTGCGAACCGCCGCTTGCAAAAGCATCTTTGAGCCAATAGTCTCTTTGAATGGAGATGGCATTGGCAACATCGCTCATATTGGCCGTACCCTTGTCTGCAGCGACGACAAAATAGGTGTCGTCGTCATCATAGGCGATGATACTTTTGTGTCTAGTCACCTTGCCTTCGACGACATTGTCTACCATATCCAGAAGGTTATTGATAAAGGTCGTATATATCTCTTGAAAATACTCCTTGCTGATCTTGCTTTTTTCTTTTCGGATGACGAATCCGCCTTTGGCACCATCAGGGACAATAATAGAGTTTTTACCTTCTTGGGTGATCATAAGAGATTTGATCTCGGTACGGTAGTCCTCATACCGTTCGCTCCAGCGAAGACCCCCGCGGCTGATTTTGCTCATTCGAAGATGCAGACCGCTGAACTCGGGGTGATAGACAAAGATCTCGAACTTTGGCTGTATTCCTTTGAGGTGTTCGCTGAAAAGTTCGGTGTGTATTTTGAGCGCGATAGCATCTTGCTCAAAGAAGTAGTTTGTACGCAGAAGAGACTGAAAAAGAGTATAGGTCAATTTAAGTATCTTGTCCTCAAGGATATTGGGAACATCTTTTATCTTTTCTTCGATCTCCTGGCCGATAGACTTTAATCTTGTATCTCTTTGTTTATGCACAGGATCAAACTTGGCATTGAAATAATCGACGAAGAGTTTTGTGATACTGTGGTGATAGTTTAAAGCATCAATGATCATATTGGCATTGAGACTGAGCACAGCCTGATCCAGGTATTCTACGACAGCCCGCATAAGCTTGATCTGTCGGAGTGAGAAGTTTTCCAAATAGACCAGAGAATACAAGCGGCATTTCTCAAAGCTTTTTCTCAAAAGGGCCATAGAGATGATGTCCTCGATATTTGACCGAGCGGATTCAAACTTCTTAAGATCATCAACCTCAAGGTTAAATCGGTTGACATGGACACTGTTTGCGTTTTTGGGAATGGAGTAGGTGACTTCATCGATTATCTTAAATCCGAAGTCATGCAGTACAGGAGTCATACTGGAGAGGTACAGAGGTGATTTTGAGTATATCTTTATGGAAACATTTTTCTTCTGTACGAAGATCTTGCTGACGATCCCTTCTGTGAGAATACGCTCAAAAAGTTCAGATGTGATCTGCAGATCATCTGGTTTTAAAAGTTGCGAGCAGACGGCGTTTAGCTCAGAAGTCTCAGGCATAGTAATCCCTTTAATCATGATAGATAGTTTATTTATTGTAGGGAAGTTGTTCTTAGGCGGGTGTTAAATCACCGGCTATTTAGCCAAGGTGTCCGAAAGATGGAGGAAACGTTTTAAAGAGAGTTTGGCATAGGGATCAAGCCGGTAGTCTATCAGTTTTAAATAATTAAGGATCTCTTGTTTGCTTACGCCTGTCTTTTGGGCAGAATCTGCCAGGATATATTGCGGAATTTTAGGGGAAGTCCGTATAAACCTGTTGGCCAATATCTGATATTGTTTAGACTTTCCGTGATAGCACAGACGGGCAAATACAAAAGGGAGGCCTTGACGTTCATACCAGAGCTTGGCCAGATCGACGCTCCCGTCTTCCACCTCTTTTAAATAATGCCGCAAGGCTTTGTCTCCGATGATGACCCGGCCTTCAAGACCAAGTACTTTAGCCAGGACATTGGAAGTAGCAGATGCCGTATCTGCTTTGTCTTGGCCGGGGATCAAAAGTACCGACTTGACCTCTTTACGCGAGATAATACCCAGATCAAGACATTTGCATCGGCGTGAGGCTATGCTGGAGATAAAAGCAGCATCAACGCGACGCGTCTTAAAAGCCTTGTTGATCTGTGCCGGTACACCCCTCTTGTAATGAAGGGACTGGCGCTGCTGAGAACTTCTGACATAACGCTTCATAAAGACGTGAAAAGGCAGGAGGTTAAGGTATTCTATTTTTCCGAAAATCATGTGTGTATTATAGCCGAAATACCTAAAATATCGAGGGTGCTGGCAGATACTCTGAATGCTGGAAAGGGGTTAGGATGTGAAGTATTCAAAATGAGAAGCAGAGCTTTCTTTTGCTTTGTTCAGGGCATTTTGAAGTCTGCTTATAAGCTGCTCTGCTGTATCATCTTGTGTACTCGAAGCGATGCCGTATTTGATCTTGGCATAAAAGTGGATGTCATCGAAATGAAACTTTATACTCTGCAGAGATTTTTCAAACTTTTGGATGTACTTTAAGGTGCCGTTCAGATCCGTCTTATGCAAGATAACAAGAAATTTATCACCTTTGTAGCGTCCCAGCGAGTCTGAACCTCGTGTATTGACATCAAGTGTCCCTGCGACAGATTTGATGATAGTATCGCCTGCAATATAGCCAAAGGCTTCATTGATATCTTTTAAATTGGAAATATCGATGATCAATGCGGTAAAGACCTCTTTATTGCGTGAAGCACGCTTGATCTCATGTCTGAGCAGGGAGATCACACTGCGTTCTGTAAGAAGACCGGTCAACTGGTCATATATATCCTGTCGGCCTGAAGGATCAACGATGACCCACTCATCACTCAAAAGAAAGAAGTGGAACTCATAAGTCTCTGCAAGGTCCACTGTCTTGTAGCAGACAGAGTATTCTTTACCGCTGATATTCAGCTTGGTAAGGAACTTTTCATCCAGCATAGTGTTTTTGCTGAGGAAGGTATTAAACTCTGTTAATGTCTTGATATTGCCGAAAAGTTGTTCGAATATGGGATCTGAACGAAGAATAAGGTTCATGTTCTTGTCAAATACGACAGTTTTTATTCCCTTGATATCAGGCATTGCTTCACTTTTTTATACTTAGTATACTCGAAAAAAAACTATAAAAGAAATTCGATGTTCGAGCTTCTACTTTTTTTGGCTTTGCTCAGTGCCTTATGGCATCTTTCAAGGAGATCGATGATAGTGTCATCCTCTTTTGTCATCGTGACACCATAGTTCAGTTCGACGTCGAAGTTAAAGTCATTGAAACAAAAGTTGATCTCTTTAAGTGCTTCTTCGAATTTTTGAATATACTTCATCGTTCCATGGGCATCTGTCTTATGTAGGATGATGAAGAACTTGTCGCCTTTAAAACGTCCAAGCGCATCTGAACCGCGGGTGGCTTTCTTGAGTGTCCTGGTGATTTCCTTGAGCACGTAATCCCCGGCTAAAAAACCGAACATCTCATTAACGTTTTTGAGGTGTTTGATGTCCAAGATGACACAGGTCGAGTGCTTCTTGTCGCGCATACCGCGTTTGATCTCATGTTTGGCAAGGGAAAGTATGTTTTTCTCTGTCATGAGTCCGGTTAGCTGGTCATACAAGTCATAACAGCCTGTAGGATTGACGACAAACCATGCATCCGACAGCAAAAAGAATTTAAACTCAAAAGTCTCGTCAAGGTCTTTTGTCTGATAACATAGATGGTACTCTTTGCCGCCCATGTTCAGTTTATGCAAGAAGTTCTCATCAAGCATGGAGTTCTGTGCAAGAAAGCTGTTAAGTGCGGTCAGAGAATAGATGTTTTCAAACAATGCTTCAAAAACAGGGTCAGAATGCGTTATCCTGTTAAGGTTTTTATCAAAGACAACAGTCTTTACTTCTTGTAATGTAGACAAATAACTGACCTTTTTAATTAGATTATACTGAAAAAAACGTAAATCAGTATCTGTTTGTGATTGGCTGTCTAAAAAGCTTGTAATATGGATTTAGATATAATCATATGAATAATAAATATAGTTATGGAGAATTGTATGGTAACGATAGAGTTTTTAGGACCAATACAAAAAGAAAATATTACATTAGAAGCAGCATCTCTTAATGAAGTCGCTGCACATTTAAATGCAGATTCGGAACTTAGGACATGGCTTGAAAGCTGTGCTGTAGCGGTAAATGACACGATGGTGATGGATCTGAACACAGAACTTAAAAGCGGTGACAGGGTTTCATTACTTCCTCCTGTATGTGGCGGCTGATGTTAGAGCTTTTTGACGGTCCTGTGCCGGTAGAAGAGATCCTGACACGATGGTATCAAGAAGAGGAAAACAGCAATTACGGTGCTTTTATCCCATTTATAGGCACTATCCGTGACGAAGACGGAATATCAGGTCTGAGTTTTGATATCTATGAGCCTATCCTAAACTCCTGGTATGATGCCTGGACTTTAAAGGCCAAACAAGCAGGCGCTGTTATCAAGATGGCGCACTCCCGAGGCGATGTACCGCTTCATAAATCTTCTTATATAGCAGCGGTTTTTTCTCCAAAACGTCGTGTTGCTCTTGAGATGATCGAAGAGTTTGTGGAAGATTTCAAAGCGAGTGCTCCGATCTGGAAGTACGACCTTCGCGACGGAAAGCGTATTTATGCCAAAGAACGTTCGACTGCCATCAAGGGAAGCGGACTTTTAAAGGATACCTCAATAAAAAGTGAGTAAACCTCGCCTTTTATTAAGTAAAATGAATTATGAAGGATATCATAAATGATCTCTTATCTTGAGTCTATGCAAAGACTGGCAGCGGTCGATATCAAGACAACGGCAGTTGAAAGAGTGTTCTTATCCAATGCGGTGGGGCGTATCTTGGCAGAGGATATCATCGCAGAGGAAAACTCGCCTGCGTATCCTACATCAGCTATGGACGGGTATGCGATAATCGCAGCGGACCAGCAAAAGGGAGAGATCCAGGTACTTGGAGACAATCCTGCGGGTGCTGAAGAGATCGGTGAGGTCAGCGAAGGTATCTGTATCAAGACTTTTACCGGATCCTTGATGCCAAAGGGTGCGGATGCACTCACACCAATTGAGAATGTGACTTTTACAGAGGGTAAGATCATTATCAACGAAACAGTTCCTGAGGGATTTGCCATCCGTCCGGTAGGCGAGAGTTTTAAAGAGGGAGAAGTCCTCATTAAAAAAGGTACGAGACTGGGATACGCTGAAATAGGGGTCATGGCATCTTTGAACATTGTGATGGCGGCGGTATTCGTCAAACCGAGAGTCGCTGTGATATCAACAGGTTCCGAGATACTTGACCTTGGCGAAAGCGCACATTATGCTTCACAGATCCGATCTTCGAACAACTACACATTGGCAGCTCTGGCTGAACAGGCCGGAGGGGCTTCGGTCCAACTGGGGATTGTCAAGGATGATGAGGTTTCTATTACCCGGGCATTTGAAAATGCTTTGGATTCGGCAGATATTATTGTTACGACAGGCGGTGTGAGTGTCGGTGATTATGACTTTGTCAAAGATATCATCCCGCGTTTGGGAGCAGAAGTCATTTATAAAGGTGTCAATATCAAGCCGGGCCAGCATATCATGCTGGCTAAAAAAGGAGATAAGTTCATTGTCGGACTGCCTGGGTTTGCGTACTCTTCGACGGTGACATTTATGCTTTACATCATCCCTATCATTCGACGTATGATGGCACTGGAAGGAACTCTTCCTTATGTTGAAGCGACATTGATGCAAGATTTCAACAAACGGGCCAAAAAGACAGAGTTTACACCCTGTAATCTTGTCTTTGCCAATGGACGGTACGAGGTCGATTTTGAGGGCAAAAAGATCGGTTCGTCTGCGATCTTGACAAACATGCTGGGACCTTGTTCGCTTGTAGTCACTGCGGAAGACAGCAGTTCACTTAAAAAAGGTGACAAAGTAGAGGTTATCAACCTGCTGGCTCTCTAATAGAGAATATAGATGGGGAGGTCCGACAAAATGGGCCTTTCCTCTTCAAAACTCCACATACTCTTCATACTCCATCATCCGGCTCCTGCCTTTTTTCTTTGCTTTATATAAGGCTTTGTCACTTTACAGACCGATCGTATCTGCGTTCAAGGATCAATAGGAGTGTGACGACATCCTCTATGTTATATATGCATCGCTATTTCGGTATTGAGAAGTTCAGGTTAAAAATAGTGTGATGATGATTTGTGGGTCGGGCTGTAGTAAAGCCCCATGGCAAGGAGAGATACAATCAGCGTAAAAGAAAACGGGATCCAACTTTTATGCTTCATGATATCTTCCTCATGGACCAAATGTTATTTGGTTAGGAGCAGACTTTAATGAATGATTTTAGTTTTTAGAGCGTCTTCTTCGATTGCTTCTTTACGATATTTTACCACCACAAGGTTTTCAGTTTCATTGATGTACCACTCGGCGATCGCTTCATGCTCAAGGGCTTCAAGTTTTACCATGTCAACCTTCTCTTTGGGAACATATAAGTGCGCATGTCTGATCGGGTTTGAAAGCTTCATCGCTGTCCAGATCAGCCAAAGCAGACCGACAGCGGCAAGGCTAAGTCCAAGCATCTCTCTGTCTGCATAGTCCAGCATCAATCCGGCAAAGGTACCGCCGACAAATGTCATGAGATAAGCCGCTGTATTTGAGATACCGAGCGCCGTACCTTTTTGGTGGACTTTGGCATATTTGGAGATGATTGACTGTACCAGAGGTTCCATCATGTTAAAACCGATAAAGAAGGCTACGACACCAACAATGAAAAGCGTGGAAGAAGTACTAAGACCCATCAACAAGAAAGATGTTATAAAAAGGACGATTGAGACCAAAAAGATCTGTTTTGCCTTATTGTGCTTTTCACCAAATACGGCTGCCGGTCCCATTGCGATAAGACCAAAGATCATAGCCGGCAGATAGACCATCCACAATTCTGATTTTTCCCAGGCAAAACCGCCTTCTTCAACAGAACCTGTCATGATCAAAGGAATTAGGACGAATGAAATAGTCATCAGACCTTTTTGCATACCGTTAAGTATGAACATACCCAGAAGGTTGCTGTCTTTAAAGATATCCTTGGTCTTGATCTTGTTGTGGTAGAGATGGTGGATACGAGGTGGTGTCGGTACTTTTACAAAGACCAAGACGATCGCAAAGATTGCCATACCCGCTGTGATCCAAAAGAGAGATGCCACACCGTAAGCTGCTCCAAGAACAGGACCCAGTCCCATAGCAAGGGCAAAACTCAAGGCAATCGAACCGCCCATCATTGCCATGGCTTTTCCACGCGACTCTTCAGGAACAAGATCGGAGATCATCGCCGGGATGACCGAACCGATAGCACCGGCACCCTGAAGAAAACGTCCGAGCATCAAGATGTAGATGTTGTCGCTGATGGCACAAAGGACAGATCCTGCCAAGAAGACAAGCAGACCAAAGACTAGAGTCGGTTTACGGCCGATTTTGTCACTTATACTTCCAAAGGGGACTTGAAAAAGAGCCTGGGTAAGGGCATACCCGCCAACAATGACACCAACTAGAAGTGCGGTTGCGCCTTCCATCCCCATCGCATAGACAGAGAGGATCGGCAGAACTAAAAAAAGACCCAAGAAGCGCAATGCAAGGATTGCTGAGAGTGGCCAAATCGTTTTAAACATATAAATAACCTACCTTTGGTAAAATTACGCAATTATAGTGAATTTAATTTAAGTATACCTCTAATAAAAATCTTAATTATGAAAGAAGTCTGATTTATGAAACTAGTCTTGGCAACGGGTAACAAGGGCAAAGTAAGAGAGATAACACATATGTACAGTTCGTTTGAAGTCATTCCCTACAGTGACTTGATCGAGCCGTTCGAGATCATCGAAGATGAACCCGATTTTAAGGGAAATGCTCTTATAAAAGCACGTGCTGTCTATCAAGCGCTGGGTGATGAAGAAGCTATCGTCTTGGCGGATGACAGCGGTATCAATGTTGAGGCTCTGGATGGAGCACCGGGTGTCTTGTCTGCGCGTTATGGCGGACCTGATGCAAGTGACAAAGACAATTTGAATAAGCTTGTGAACGCGCTTAAAGAAAAAGGTGTCGAGACCTCTGCTGCGTATTATACGGCAGCAATCGCTATTGTCTCCAAGGAAGGCGAATATACAACGCATGGCTGGATGTACGGCGATGTGACAACACATCCAAGAGGCGAGGGCGGCTTCGGATATGACCCCTGCTTCATACCAAAGGGATATGACAAGACCCTGGGTGAACTTGAGGATACTGTAAAGTCAAAACTGTCTCATAGATCACAGGCATTGGAAAATGCTAAACCCGTATTAAATGTCATTAAGATGATGCGAGAGAAATAAGTCGATAGAAGAAGGCTGTACAGAGGTTTCCCTCTGCCATAGTTTATAATATTTTTTTACTGATCGTATAAAAGAACGAATCTATTGATTTTGAAAAACGTTCCAGTGCATTAAGTGCTTTTAATGGCATCTTCATCCTTTGCGGGAGCTTTTTAGTTACCCGAAAATCAAAAGCAAATCTTATTCCAGAAGCGAAGCCACATCCAAACAAGGCGTGGCGGTTTCACGCAGTGAAAATGAGTAAAACGCTCAGCTTACTGACATTTTTTTAGAAAAGTTTATTGGATTCCAATCGCTTAGCTTAGAGTTCGACTCCGAAGAGAGCAAACAAGACACCGGAAGCGATTAGATAGATTCCAAAGGGTGTGAAATTGTATTTAGAGACGATAGCCAAAAAGCTTTTCACGGCAGCCCAGCCTACGACAAACGAGACAAGAAAACCGACTGCTATGGCAGAGATGCCGTCAAATGAGAGGGAACTGTACTCTTTAAAAAGGGTGTAGCCTGAAGCCGCGGTCATCGTCGGAATAGCCAGCAGAAACGAAAAACTCATCGCAGTCTCACGTTTCATCCCTAAAAGCATCCCTCCCAGGATAGTACTTCCTGAACGTGATACTCCCGGGATCAATGAAAGAGCCTGAATAAATCCGACCGAGATAGCCTGCTTGTAGTTTATCTGCTCCAGTTCACTGGTATTATGGCCCCGTTTGAAATAAAGAAACTCTATGATCAGGAAAAAGATCCCTGTGGCTATCATCCACAATACGATACTGTTTGCAGAGAACATTGTCTCGATTTGCTTGTGAAACAAGAAACCGATGGCACCGGTAGGTATAAAAGAGGCGATCAGTTTTTTCCATATTTCAAGGCTTTGAAAAAGTGTGTTAAAATAGATAAGCATGATTGAAAAGATCGGTGCAATCTGAATGATGATATTGAAGGAGTTCATGAACTCATCTTGAGTGATACCCATTATTTGTGAAGTAAGAGCGATGTGTGCTGTTGAAGAGACAGGGAGAAATTCGGTAATCCCTTCGACGATCCCCAGTATAGTAGCTTCATACAGTGTCATAGTTCTCCTTGAATGTAAAAATAAAAGAATACCCGAATAAGTGTTAAAATTCGGTAATGAAAGTTGTCTCATAGATGGATCAAGAGACCTTGTTTAATGATCTTTCATTTTTAATGATCTCAAAGGCATGACGGATCATCTGAAACTTTAGGGTATATGAACCGATTTGCAATTCATCAGTGGCTGAAATAGTCTACGGGATGTCAAAGGGGCTACTGTCGCTATAGAAGCGGTTGAGAAGTCTTTGTTTTTGGACACTATCGCTGATGTTATCAAGGAGATATAAAGAACTGGAGGCCAATTTATGGAAAAGATTAAATTATTAAAAGAACATGCAAAAGAGCTGACAGTACTGTATGTTGAAGATGAAGAACTGATACGGAGCAATACAGCAGAGTTCTTGAGACTGCTGTTCAAAAGAGTCGACGAAGCTGCTGACGGAGAGCTTGGACTGGATCAGTATCTTGCTTTTAAGAAAGAGACCGGCAAGTCCTACGATACCCTCATTTCGGATATCAATATGCCGAATATGAACGGGATAACGATGTGCAAGGAAATTCTTGATCTGAATCCGGAGCAGGCTATTGTCATTATGTCCGCGCATGACGACTCAGCCAGCCTTTTTGCACTGATAAACCTCAAAATAGACCATTTCTTGATGAAACCTATCATCCATGCGGATGTGATCAATGTACTTTTTAAGCTCTGCAGGGAGCTAAATGATTATAAGCTTTTAAAACATTATTATCAAGAAACGGAAGCCTTGAGTAATGAGCTTGCTCAGAAGAACATCCAGCTGGAGACGACAGTCCGTTTTTACAAAGACGAGATAGAACGTTTGAAACAAGGTATGTCTAAAGTTAAAGAATCCGCTCCTGTCAAAGGGATCAAGATGGATAATGCTTTAAAAGATATCCGTTATACGCAAAATGACAAGATCGACGCGCACACCTTCATCCAGACGCTTGATGATTCGGTCATAGGAAAAGTCGAAGGCTTTACCCATGAACTTGACCGTCTTGCTTTGCTGATCTATGATATTGAAGATACTGATGCTGCCGTAACAGAAGTAAAGATACATGAGATCATTGACGTCTTTAATAACTTTACAGACATCATAGACACTCTTGTGACCTTTCCGGTGATGGTCCGGGCTCTTCAGTCCTTTACCAGTATGTTGGGTGCCTTAGATACTGACTTTGGCGAAGAAGCAAGCAAAAGAAAGCTTTTTATGACTCTATTGCTGGGAATTGTGAAGGATCTTAAAGATTGGATGACCAACATCTTTATTGAGAAGACAACAGATGATATCCACTATTTTGATGCTTTGTTTGCGAATAACCTTTTGGAGATCGAAGCCTTGTTCAGTGCAAGTGAGATCGAATCGGATGATGGTCTGGAGTCTTTTTAAGCAGAAGTCCTTTATGCCTTGTCTAAGGGCAAGGTGATAATAAACTTTACTCCGTCTTCAATATTCTCTACCTCTATCTGCCCGTTACAATGTTCTTGTATGATCACTTTGGACATATACAGACCCAAGCCTGTCCCATTTTTGGATTTTGTCGATACATAAGGTTCGAAGATCTTATCGATGATATCCTTGCGGATACCGCCGCCGTTATTGTAGATACATAAACGGAGTTGTCTCTCCTGCTTTTCCAATGTTATAGCGATACTCGGGTTTTTTATCTGATGTTCGATCAAACTGTCTTTCGCATTATTCAGGATGTTCAATACGACCTGCTTCAGTTCATTTTTAAAACTGTATATATTGGGACATACCTCGAACTCTTTGATGACTCTGATATCATGCTCTGTAAAACTGGAGGCTGTCAACTGCAAAGCACTTTCGACTAAAGAGGCGATGTCACAAGGCTCTTTTGTCTTTGAGGGTTTGAAAAAATCCCCGAAAGCATCGATAGTTGAAGAAAGATGGCGCAAGATGTCCTCGATCTGGTGGAGGTCATGAGGCAAGACTCTTGGTTCAAATATCCCAAGAGCGTGCTTGCTCAGTATATTGTTCAAGATGGCACTGATCGCACCCAGAGGCTGCTTCCATTGGTGTGCAATCATTGCCAAGGCTTCTCCCATCTCCGCATACCTTGACTGCTGCAGCATATGCAGACTTTGCTCTTTTACCCGTGATTCGAGTTCGGCATTGAGCGTTTCCAGAGAGCGGGTCTTTTCGGCGACCAGGGATTCAAGATGCGCTTCGTTTTCCTTTATTTTTTTAAGGTCTCTGTAGGAACGCAAGGCGGAGATGACAGTGGTACTGAGCTTGACATCATTAAGTTCAGTCTTGTCTTTATAGTCATGTATTTCATACTGTTCAATAACTCTTTTCTCCGGGGCACTGTTGGGTTCCCCTGTACGCAAGACTATACGGGTCAGAGTGTTATTGAGTACCTCACGGATAGCTTGTACGAGCACAAGGCCCGAGTCTTGTTTCTCCATGACGACATCCAGCAGGACCAAGGCATAATCCGAGTCCTTTTGAAGGATATCAAGTGCCTCTTTTGAACTGTAGGCACTGGTAAAGGCCAATCCTTTGGCTTCGAAGCTGAAATTTTTGAGTACTGTTTTTGTTATGATGTGTATATGTTCCTCATCATCGACAATAAGGACCTTCCAGGGAGATACCAAGGCTTCCTTAGTCGTCGTTTCGGTAGCGAATACAAACTTATCAGACATCTTCTTTTCTTATAGGGACGGTGATGGAAAAGCGGGTGCCTTCTTTGGGGATGCTTTGGCATTCAATCGTACCCTTCATCTTTTGTGTCACAAGGTTGTAGATGATATGCATGCCTAGACCGCTTCCACCCTGTCCGAGTTTAGTCGTAAAGAAAGGGTCGAAGATGTGTTTCTGTACATTTTCATTCATGCCTTTACCATTGTCGTTGTAGGTGAAGATAAGATTACCGTCTTTTTCTTTTGCATCGATGACGATCCTGCGAGAACCCCGTCATCACAGCAGCTGTAGGATTAATACGGGTTATGTTACCAAGGGAGTCTGTCGCAATAACGCCGTCACCGATACTGTCAAGTGTCAGCGAAAGATATCTTTCTTTCTCCAAGATAATATTTTTTTGCTCTTCGATGTTATGGATCATGGTATTAAAGGTATCTCCGAGTTGGCTCAGTTCATCATGCCCGGAGACTTCAAACGTGACATTTGTATCGCCTTCGCTGTAATGTTTACTTTGCTGTTCAAGTCTATTGATGCGCCGTACGATATAAAAGTAGAGGATGACGCCTAAAAAGACAGAAGAAGCCAGCATAAAGAGCATTGAGGGCAGCAGCTGTTTCTGCATCTGCGCTTTGACCTCGATGTCGATATGTTTGGTGTCTTCGATCATGATCAGTTTTCCCTGCCGGTCCAAATAGGCATTTTCATCGTCGACACCATAGTTGATCGGGTAGATGCCCAGGAGTCTTTTTTGCGCCAGATTGTTCTCAAGGATCTGTTTTTTTGTGTTTTTCGGATCATTGACGGTCCGGAGGATATAGTCAGAAAACTCAGCAGATATCTGTGAGTTTATATGGGTAAGGTCTTCTTTTAAGGAGTGTCCGAGGTGACCCAGATGAAGAGAAGCATCGACCTTTCCTTCGCTGTTTAAAAGAATGACCTCAAGGATGTTCGTATTATAACCAAGACTGCTTATCTGTTCGCGTATTTTGACATAGTTGTTTTCCCGGATGAAATACTCTACACTTTCCTGGGTCTGTATCATTCTCTCTCTAAGAAAGGATATATGCCGGCTTTGAATATCTGTGGACAATATCTTCGTACTGGTCAGATAAAAAAAGATCTCTTCTGTGGACGCTAAAAGCAGGACAAAAAGAGGTATCAGGTATTTGATCGATAACATTTAAAGACTACTCCTTGTCTGAGCGTATGAACAGGGATCGGTCATAATCGATAAGGCTCTCGATATCAATACTCTTTTTTAGATACTTGTTCTTTATCATAAGTTTTTCCATCTCTTTTGATATGGTTATCAAAGAGGGTACAGAAGGGTTGAAGAATTCGAGGTTCTGTTGTCTGCTCGGAATGATCAGCCCTTCAAAAACGCTGTCCAGGTCTTTGGCATTCAAATTCAACCGTTTTGAAAAGATGAGTTTAGACTCCTTTGGATGTTCTTTGTAAAAGGCCAAGGCCTGATACCATTTGTCAGTAAGTTCGGCGATCTCCTCGAGATGAGTCTCAAGGTACTCTTTTCGTATGATAAGGACATCGATGATCTCATTTGGCATCTCTTTGCTTGTAAATACCTCCTGTGCTCCTTGCTGTAAAAGCTTGCTTCGTATCGGTTCATAGGTGACAAGAGCATCGATCTTCTTCTCCTTAAAGGCCCGTTCATGCTCAAATCCCTCAAGCATCTTGACTTTGATGTCCTGTAGGGTCATATGGTTGACTTCAAGAGAACGCGCAAGGACCTGGATACCCATGGCACTTTTTTCCAGACCTACTGTCTTGCCTTTAAGGTCTTGAAATTGCGGAAGATCTTTTTGGGAGATGATGACATCGCCTCCGTGAGATACATCCATGATAAGTACGACCTTGGGAGAAAAGCCTTCATCCAGAAGTAAAAGCGCATCATAGAGGGTGACAGCTGCTGCATCGATCTGTTTGTTCCTGTAGGCACTTAATACCTTAGACATGGATGTGTATTCTACCAGACGGACATTTGTAGCATCGATAATCCCTTTCTCTTTTGGCAAGGTAAAGGGGTTCATAGCCCGGCCATACGGTATTGCCCAAACGCAAAGGATGGATCTTTTGTTCTTCCTGGGAACATGCGCTAAAGGTAAGAATGATCAACAAAAAGGCAGTGCAGTAGTTGAGGATTGTCAACATCAAGACCCTTTATATCCGGTTTAAAACCGTTGGTACTATATAGTAACAAAAGAAACATAAAATAAAAAGCATAGTCTCAATATCAATAGAGATTATGGGCGTAAAGCCGTGAACATATGGTATTGCACTAAAGATTGAAGCGTACTCTCTTTGAAGCCAGATGTAAACAAAGCCAAGAGATATAGCCTTGCTTCAATAATGGAAACGAAGCTGACATTTGATAAATAAATGAAATCACTTTATCATCTTCTAACAAAGCTTTGGATATAATTGCGCCCGTATGTTTAAAAAATAGGTCTCTGACCCCTGTTTTAAGTATATTGAAATCATTAAAGGAAGCTAATGCTGCTTTTTACACCAGGGCCTACGCCAGTACCAGAGTCAATTCGTTTAGCGATGGCTGAACCAACACTTCATCACCGTACTCCGGAATTCGAAGCAATCTTTGAAGAGACAAGAAAAGAACTGTTCAAACTGTTTAATACCGATGAGGTCATCATGCTCGCTACAAGCGGGACGGGTGCTATGGAAGCGGCAGTCATCAATCTTTGCCATGATACGCTGCTTAATGTCAATGCGGGCAAGTTCGGGGAGCGTTTCGGAAAGATCGCTGTGGCTCAGGGGCTGAAGAATGTCGAACTCAAATATGAATGGAATACACCGACCTCTGTCGAAGATGTCCTTGAAGCACTTGAAAAGAATCCGTCTATCGATGCTATCGCAGTACAGATCTCAGAATCGGCAGGCGGACTTCGCCATCCTGTCGAAGCAATAGCTGCAGCGGTAAAAAAAGTCCGCCCTGACGTGATGATCATTGCAGACGGTATCACAGCTATCGGTGTTGAGAAGATCGATATCAGTAATATCGATGCGGTACTTGCAGGAAGCCAAAAAGCACTTATGCTCCCGCCGGGACTTGCTATCTTGGGTCTGAGCAATGCAGCGATCGAGAAGACGGGAGAAGGCAAGGGATATTACCTGAACCTGGCAACGGAGATCAAGAATCAGCGCAAGAACACGACGGCATGGACGGCAGCGACGACTTTGACGATCGGTTTGAATGCTATCTTGAAAGAGATCGATGCCAAAGGCGGCCTAGAGAAGCTTTACAAAGAGACAGCGGCACGTGCTGTCGCGACACAGGAAGCATTAAAAGCACTTGGTCTGCATATCTACCCGACAAGCCCTGCCAACTCGATGACGACGATTGATGATGAAGACGCTTCTGAGATCAGAAATATCTTGAAAAATGATTATGAGGTCAATGTCGCAGGCGGTCAGGACCACCTTAAAGGCAAGATCTTCCGTATCAACCAGATGGGTCTGATCAAAGCCTACGAGATTTCATGGGTCGTCAATGCAGTTGAGCTTGCACTGGCAAAGCTTGGAAGAAGAGCCTATGACGGGACAGCCAACAAAGTGTTTAATGAGCTTTATTTCAAAGCCTTGGAAAACTAAGGATGATGTTAGAACACGAGATTCCTTCAGGAACAAAACTTTACTTCGGCAAGACTGCCAAGATCAAGCGCGAGATCGAAGCCACTGCAAGTGATGTCCTGTATGGAGCAGGGTATGAAGAGCTTATCACACCTCTGTTCTCGTATCATCAGCACTTAAGTATCGCAAATGAGAAAGAGCTGATCCGCGTAAACGATATGCAGAACTATCAGCTGACGCTAAGAGCGGATTCGACGATCGATGTCGTGCGTCTTCTTGACAAGCGTCTAGGCCGTAACACGACACATCTGAAATGGTTTTATA
This sequence comes from Sulfurimonadaceae bacterium, assembly GCA_041553795.1. Lineage (GTDB taxonomy): Bacteria > Campylobacterota > Campylobacteria > Campylobacterales > Sulfurimonadaceae. The sequence goes on along the minus strand of JBFEIF010000016.1, from coordinate 7,372 downwards.
TCCAGCCTATTTACATGTATCCGTCAAAAGAAGTCTACCAGATCGGTGCCGAGTTTATCGGGGAGAAGAACCTTTCAACAGTGCTTCAGTCGGCAGTAGATATTGTCAATGCGCTTAATATCAAACCACTTCTTCAGATCTCAAATATCCGTATCCCCCAGCTTATCTCACAAGAGCTTGATATTGATCTAGATGATTTCAGACATATCAACATCCAAAAGCTTTTGGATAAAAAGGTCTCTTGGCTGAAAGATATCATCTATCTTGAAAAACTGGAAGATATCGATGCTGTTATTGCCGTTGTCCCTGAGACGATCAAAGCAGAGCTTAAACGTATGAAAGTTCTGGCAGAAAACATAAAATACGACAATTTCGTTCTGGCACCTCTGTATTATGCGAAGATGCTTTATTATGATGAACTCTATTTCCGTATGATAGAAAAGAATGATGTGTTTGCACGCGGCGGACGTTATATGAATGATGAAGTGACGTCTGTAGGGTTTGCACTTTATACAGATAAAATAATAGAAAAACTAGAAGGTGATAAGTAATGAAAGCAGATTTAATCGTAGGTATCCAATGGGGTGATGAAGGTAAAGGCAAGATCGTCGATCTTCTTGCTCAGGAGTTTGACGCAGTAGCACGTTACCAGGGTGGTCACAATGCAGGCCACACGATCTGGGTCGATGGCGTCAAATATGCCCTTCATCTTATCCCTTCTGGTATCTTGAACCCGTCTGCACTTAACATCATCGGAAACGGTGTCGTGGTCTGTCCGGAAGCGCTTATCAAAGAGATGAAACAGTTTGAGAAGCTTGAAGGCCGTCTTTTCGTATCAGAATCTGCGCATATGATCTTAAATTATCATATTGCTATCGATCAGGCAAAAGAGAAGATGCGCGGCGAGAAAGCTATCGGAACGACAGGCCGTGGTATCGGTCCTTCATATGCGGACAAGATCTCCCGTTCAGGTCATAGAATGGGTGAACTTAAAGACATCGAGAAATTGACAGAAGACATCATGGAGCATTTTGAGCAAAACGCTGCAGTCTTCAAGGCGATGGATATTGCCCTTCCGTCTAAGCCTGAGCTTCAAGCTGAGCTTATAGAGTATGCAAAGATCCTTTTACCATTTATCTGCAACACGACTAAGATGACGTGGGATCTGATGAAAGAGGGTAAAAAAGTCCTTTTGGAGGGTGCACAGGGTACACTCCTTGATATCGACCATGGTACCTATCCGTTTGTGACTTCATCTTCGACGATCTCTGCGGGTGCGTGTACAGGTCTTGGTATCTCGCCAAAAGACATCGGTAACATCACTGGCATTGTAAAAGCCTATTGTACACGTGTCGGAAATGGACCTTTTCCTACTGAGGACTTTGGTGCAGAAGGTGATAAGCTTCGTGAACAAGGACATGAGTTTGGAACGACTACCGGCCGTCCTCGCCGTTGTGGCTGGTTTGATGCAGTTGCCTGTAAACATGCTTCGCGTATCAATGGCTGTGACCAGCTTTCAATTATGAAACTCGATGTCCTTGACGGGTTTGAGGAAGTGAAGATGTGTGTGGCATATGAGTATGAAGGTAAAGAGATCGACTATATGCCTTCAGACATTGAAAATGCAAAACCTATCTATAAATCATTTCCTGGCTGGGATAAGACCGAGGGTGTACGCTCTTGGGATGAACTTCCTGAGACGGCAAAGACTTACCTGAAGTTTTTGTCAGAGGTAACGGAGACGAAGATCGGTCTTGTCTCTACGTCTCCGGACAGAAACGATACGATCATCTTATAGAGATACCTCAGGAGAACAGATGTCAAAGACTTATTCTCCTTTTCCTCTTTTTAAGCAAGGCCATGTCAAAAGGCCTTCTCTTTGAAAACCCAATACAGCTCACTTGTAAAGATCAAAAAAGACCGTCTGGATATGATGGAAAAATCAGTGCAGTCCTGTCACCATACAATCTCGCTGATCAAGACCAAGATCGAAGATTCTTATGCAGAACTGCGCTCTATGGAGATGCCTAAAGGCGGTGATTTTTCGGTCTTCAGACAGATGCAGCTTTTAAAACACCGAGTACAGGACGAGATACAATTCAACAAGTATAATCTTCAAGTAGCCGAAAATGCTTTGCACAAAGCAATGCAACAGCTCAAAACTGCTAACATTGAGCACGAAAAGTTCAAATATCTTGAGACAAATGAGATAGAAAAAATACTAAAGGCGGAGAAAGTCAAAGAGGCGAAAGCCCTTGATGAAGTCGCTTTGATAGCCTTTAACCGAACATCTCGTTAAAAACGAGTGACATATCTTAGATTAAGACAGGAATGTATCATTGTATAAAATAATATTTTTACTATCTTTGTTAAGCGGGGTCAGCCTTTATGCCAAAAGTGAACTTTATGACTGTACAAAAGTCTTTGAATCTCGTAAAGAAGAGCTTATCCTGGAACTTGAACGCATTGATGAGCAGGAACAGGCACTTAATGCCCTGAAAGAAGCGACTCAAGAGCTTTTGACAAAGAAAGAAGCCAAGCTGAGTGAAAAAGAGAAAAATCTTGAAGCTCAGGAGGCAGATCTGAAACAGCGCGAGAGCGCGGTCGCCGATAAGCTGAAAAAGACAGAAGAGCTTTTAAAAGAACTGAAAGAGTTGAAAATGGGCAAGATCTCAGAGATGTACTCTAAGATGAAAGCCCAGTCTGCGGCAGATGTTCTAAGCCAGCTTGAACCGGAAGAAGCGGCAGGGATCTTGAGTACACTTAAACCCAAGATCATGGCCAAGATCTTGGGCAAGATGGATGCCAAGAAAGCATCCGAGCTGACGCAAAAGATTAGTGAGGTAAAGTGACCTTCCTCAGGCCAGGAGAACTCCTTAGGGATGAAATCTGTTTTCTAGGCGTGAGTGCTCTTTTTCAATAACTGTTTCCCCCTCTTGTACAACTTTCTTAAAGGCAAAATACAGACGCAGTTCGATAATGATCGCATAGATCCCCATTGCTCCCAGCCCTATAAGAGTCGTCTGCAGGGCGATGTCAAAATAGTCCAGTATCATGGCAGAGCTTGCCCCGCCGATAATAGCGCTTGAGACGATCAGTGAACGCAGCATCAGGTACTCTTTCAAGTCGATCTCATCTTTCATGAAGTCGATGGTGTGGACCCTTGATATCTCAAAGGTGATAGACTGGAAGGTAAAGATAAACAAGATGAGATAGGTGAAATAGATGATATTTATGTTCGAGACACTGTAGCTTGCGATCTGTATAAAGTCCAGAAGTACGACAAAAAGATAGATGTTATAGATCTTGACCTTCTTGAACAGAGGCTGGACAAAACCGTCAGAAGCTCCGATCAGCATGAAAAAACTGATCATCATGACGGGAAGATAGGTCCCTTCCAGTTTTGCTATATAAGGCATAAGGACCCAGTCCACAAAGGTAGACACAAAAAGGACCTGAATCTGAAGCTTGAGCAGCTTGCTGTGCTGAAACACTTTGTAAAGGCGGATATAGTGCCGTTTAGGCATAATACAGCTCCATAATAAAAGCGTCGCAGCCGTCTTTATAAAAGGCTGGTTCACGACGTATTGTTCTAAAACCATGACGTTCATACAGCGTAATGGCTTTAAGATTGTCGATCCGTACTTCAAGCAGAAGTCGTTCATACCCCTGTCTCTTTAGCTCTTGAAGGATATGTGTCAACAAAGTACTGGCTATCCCTTCGCTTCGGTAATCTTTGAGAACACCCAGGGAGTAGAGCTTTGCCCATCTTTTTCGTAACAGAACAAGGCAGTATCCGATGATATCTCCCGAGTCGTTTAGTGCCACGATGATCCGGTTGCGCTGGATATGATAGCGGAACATCCGTCGGGAGATGGGGTAGTTCTCTGCAGAGAAAAGCAGCGCTTCAAGTCTTGAGAGGGATGGGACATCCTTGAGAAGAGCGCTTCTGTAGGTCATTTTTGATAGATTGTATATTTAGGTATAAGCCGTTCTGGGCGATACGACATTTTGACCTTTTTAAGGTTTTCAAATCCCATATCATCGCCGACATTGATCCATTCCGTATTGTACTGCTCGGACAATACCTTTGAGAACTCTCTGAAGATAAACTGAGCACAGCCAAGTATTTCAAAGTCCGTCTTTTCGATAAGGATACTGGCCGTGTCCGCATTGATGCGCTCTCCAACCGTAAAGCCTTTGATCTCATCATTGATGTAGATCACGATACCGATGACGCCGAGCTCTTTGTAAAACTTCAACAAGCGCTTGACGGCCAGCTGCTCATGATAGATACCTTCGAGAAAACGGTCCGCTTCCTCTTTTGGCATGTAGCGGATACGGTCGCTCACCCATTTGCTGAAGAGTGTGATGATAGCCTCACTGTGCAGTTCAGGGTCAAGCATTTCGATACGGTGGTCCGGATAGGACTTTTTAAACTTGTTGATCTCTGTGCGTTTGGTGTGGTAAGCGTTCCCGCGTAAATTAATCAGGTCATCCGCACGGTAAAGGTAATCGATAAGCTTCTTTTCGACCAGATAATCCTGGAGGATCTCATAGATCATCGTGCCCTCTTCAAGGTAATCAACGAAGCCCTCAAGCATAGATTCGTCAACATACTCGATCTTGGAGTAAAAGCGTGAGGAGTTGTTGGCATTCATGATCTCAAAACAGGTGATGATGGCATCAAACACTTTCTCTTTGGCTCCAAGCGGCGGCAAGAGCATACTCAATTCGCCTCCGGCCATCACAAAAAAACAGAAGGTTTCATTGATGATAGTGTAAAACCCGCTGTTGTTTGAGAGCCAAATAAAGTTGGCCGCAAAGGTGTAGTCGCTGACATCGATCTTAAGGCCTTTAAGGTGCTGGTGCATCTCCTCTCTTGCCGAAAGGTCGAAATATTTCAAATTGTAATCTAAGATATTTAGATTAGCCACTGATTCTCCTGTAGCAGAATTGTTGTTTTCAATTCCGCTTTATATGTAGATTTTTAAAATTCTACTCCTCTTTTTTGAATTTGCGTGAAGAAAATTTTTAGCCCTTTGAAACTCCACAAACAAGGGGGTTTGTTCTAAGGGTTCTGCTGTTTGAAAGACGCAGAAAATGTATGTTTTATTAAATATCGTAAGGAAAGGTGTATTGGGTTTCAGTTCAGAAGAAAAATCAGGTCTATAAAAAGAAAATGACGCTTTCAAGTCCGGATCAAAAAAGTGTCCGAATTAAATCTTGACTTCTTAAAAAAATATAATACTCTAATCAAATCTTTACCTTAGATACGCTAAAATCTCGAAAATTATTTTGAAGGCGCTTCAATGAAAGTAAAACTGCAACACATTCCCCATATTGCACGGAAAATAGCGATCGAGCTGAATAAAAGCGGTATCGTTACAATGACAAAAGGCCTTGAGCCTGTTGCAGAAGAAGCCAGAAAAGTGCTGGAAGCAAGTGTAAAGCAAGAGGCTGCACTTGAAGAAAAAGTCTATGAGATCCTGGAAGCGAACGAAGACGCGATGAACGAGCAGAATGTCGATGACAGACAGCTTTTTTTTATGATCAAAAAGAAGATCGCTCCTGAGTACGGGGTCATCCTCTCTTATGATGACCGTTTTTCCGATATCGCCCACAAGATCCTAGATGAGCTGTATGAAGAAGACCTTATCCATTATGATATTGACGAGATCCGTATCAAAAACGTTATCTTCGGTGCCATCACAGGGTTTATCGCCGATAACAGCACGATAGAAGATGCGGTTTACGAGAAGATCAAGTCCTACAAACGCGAGATCATTCCGGGTACGGATGATTATAATATTTTATTTGACAAGCTTTATGCTGAAGAACTTGTAAAAAGAGGGATAGCGTGATGAAAAAGGTTTATCTGTATCTTGAGAATGGGACCTATCTGGAAGCAGACAGTTTTGGCGCAGAGACGACTTCGGTGGGTGAGATAGTATTTAATACGTCTTTGTCAGGATATCAGGAGATCACTTCAGACCCTTCGTATGCAGGCCAGTTTGTGACATTCACCATGCCTGAGATCGGAAATGTCGGTACCAATGCCGATGATATGGAAAGCAAGGGAGCCTTCTGTAAAGGTGTCCTTGTGCGCAGCTATCAGGAGCGTTACTCAAATTTCAGAGCGACGGACTCTTACGAGAACTTTTTGAAAGAGCAGGGCGTTATGGGTATCTGTAATATCGATACGCGTTTTCTGACCAAGATGCTTCGTTCAGAAGGTGCGATGATGATGATCGCGTCTACAGAGATCTCTGAGAAAGAAGAACTTAAAAAACTTCTGGAAAGCTCGCCTCGTATCGAAGATGTGAACTACATCGAAGAAGTCAGTACCAAAGAAGTGTACAAACACACTAAGGGTACGTACGATGCGGTAAACTTTAAATATAAAGACGCACCGGCAGCCAAGGCAAAGATCGTGGCTATTGATTTCGGTGTCAAACGCAATATCCTGAACGAATTGACGCAGGCAGGCATGGATGTCGAAGTCCATCCTAATACTTTTGACGCGGATGTATTGATATCGCGTGTCAAGGCAAAAGAGATAGACGGTGTCTTTTTGTCAAACGGACCGGGAGATCCTCTCGTATTGAAGAAAGAACAGGAAGGTATCAAGAAGCTGATCGCAGCGAAGGTCCCGATGTTCGGTATCTGTCTTGGCCACCAGCTTCTTTCGATTTCCCACGGTTACGATACCTATAAACTCAAGTTCGGCCATCATGGCGGAAATCACCCTGTTAAAAACGAAAAGACAGGGATGGTAGAGATAACGGCACAGAACCATAATTATAATGTCCCTGCCAATATTATCGAGATCGCAGATGTCACGCATACCAACCTTTTTGACAATACGATAGAAGGTCTGAACTACAAGTCGGGCCATGTCTTCTCTGTCCAGCATCACCCTGAAGCAAGCCCGGGACCAAAAGAGAGTGCTTATATCTTTGGTGAATTCCTTTCTTTGATGGGAAAATAAGCCGTAGCTGTTTCTGAAGATATTGACTTCAGAAAACAGTTAACACTTTTGTAACAAAAGATGCTTATACTAACCATTCAAAGTCTATTTGTTTTCCATTTAAGCCTCATCTTCAGGTTTAAGACCCCTCAATTAAATAAGGAAGCTGTTTGAACTTTTATGATCACAACTCCTTAGAACTTTTAGCTATCCTCGCATTCGGTTTTTTTGGCAGTCTTGGCCACTGTATAGGTATGTGCGGCGGTTTTATCGTCTCGTATACGACAGCAAAGATGGATTCAAGTACATCAAACGTCTCTCAGGCAAGCGGACATGCTTTTTACACTATGGGACGGATTAGTTCATATACACTTCTGGGCGGACTGTTTGGACTTTTTGGTT
>JBFEIF010000015.1:0-35287 GCA_041553795.1 Sulfurimonadaceae bacterium | reverse complement strand
GTTTTGCTGATAATATTTTCCTAAGGTTATTTTGCCTGTAACAGCAAATTTGGAGATATATTCAAACTCTTTAGCAGAGTTAATGCTGACCCAGACAGCTTCAACGACTTGGCCGACCCCCTGCTCTGTAGCCAATTCCTCTGCAACAAGTAAAACAGGTTTGACTCCGGTGTATACAGTTGGGTGCATAAAGTCTTTTATCGCTTTATTCACCTCAGATTGATCCATATACCACCCTTTATTTTTTTCAAATCCTACTGGTTTTTAATTGAATCATTCGATTAGTTAAAAAGTTAATCATAAAGTTTAAACAAGTGCTTCTAAAAACGTATCAGCAAAAAATATTGCATATGTATAGGGCGTCTTTTCTGTCATTATAATCTGTTTACAGCAAAGTTTGCTGCACCCAGCAATGCTGTCTCCTGATTTAGTGATACCTTCACATGCATAGCGCGCAGCATGTTCTCAAACCTGCCTTTATTCACAAATGCTTTCATAAAATCCTCCTGCAAAAGGAAAGGCAAGATCTTTGGTGCGATGCCTCCGCCGACATAGACACCTCCCAAAGCCATGCTTTTTAAGGCCAGATTGCCCGCTTCCGCACCGTATATTTCGCTAAAAAGACGAAGGGTCTCCCTGCACAAAGGGTCTTCATCATTGAGTGCACATGCACTTATCATCGCACTTTTATCAGCATCCGCTTTAAGCTGAAGGATCTTTGCAGGTTGCGGTGCAAATCCGCTTTCATGCAAAAAATCATACAGATCAGAGATCCCAGGGCCCGAAAGGATCCTTTCGTAACTGACATGCTCTGGATAACGTATTCGCATCCACCCTAAAAGTGCGTCCTGCTGAGATGAGACGGGTGCAAAGTCTGTATGTCCGCCTTCCGATCCAAAGGGATGATGATCTTCACCGTCAAAGTAAAGCATGGCTTCACCCAGACCTGTCCCCGCAGCGATGACAGCACAGTTTCCTTGAACATGGTTGGCCTCCGGGTTCAGGTCAACAAACTCATCGTCTTTAAGATACAACATACCATAGGCCGTTGCTTCAAGATCGTTCATCAGGCGAACTTTTTCGGTATCCAAATGTTTTTGAAGATCAGACGTACTTATCTCCCAAGGCAGATTCGTGGTTATACAGCGTCCTTGTATAATCGGCCCGGCTATGCCAAAACACGCAGCATCGATAAGCCGGCATGAAGTCAATTTGTCAAACTCGCTCAGCACATCATTAAAACTGTTAAATTCTCGGCTTGAAAACTGATGTTTTACCTTCATCTTCAGTTGGTTGTCCACCGATTCAAAAAGTGCCAGATTTGTCTTTGTCCCGCCGATATCACCTGCTAGTATCATATTTATACCTTATTGATCTTTATTGCCGAGTTTCAGCTCGGCCTCATTGCATGACTCTTCCGGAGTAAGCAGATACATAAACGCTTCTATAAAGGCTTCATCGACTTCGCGCGGTGATAGCTTATAGAAAGCTTCCCAAGCCTGTCCCCGCTGTTCATTATAATTTTCCCATTGATTGTATTTTTCCCATGAGATACGTACTGCATGTCCGATCAGAACATCAAGGATCAGATCGCTGTCTATATGAAGCTCGGGACTTTCCCTAAACAGCCGTACCAGACTATGGATCGCCTCAATATTCAGCTGGCGGTAGTCTGGTGCTTCGATACTTTGCAAAAGTGCCTCGACACGCAGGGCAAAACTTTGTTCACCTGCGGTAGACTCCAGAGTTATCTCTGAACCCATTCGGCTCTGTATACTGTATTTGTCACCGATGACCAGACCATTGCACTGTTGCAACAGATACCATACATCTTTATAAAAACTTGCCGGAAGACGGCTTATCATACCGGCATGAAGACGCCACTGTGTCCAATCATCGACTTCTATCACTTCTGTGTTTAAAGGGCTCGCTTTTATCTGTTCAAGATTCATATTCCCTGAAGCATACAGTATCTCTCTGTCAATAAGCTGTGTCACTTCCTCAGAGAAAGAACGCAATATCTTACGCAGACGTTCATATATCTCATGCGGTGCCAAACCAAGCAGCCGCTCATAAGAGTCACCGATAGGAAGCATGCTCTCCCGACTGATCTGTCCTACTAATAGTTGCACAAAATACCAGGTACGGATAGTCAGTATGTTTTCAAACAATTCGGGCTCAGTCCGAAGCAGTTGGCCAAGGTGGAGCATGACTTCCTGTGTCAGTACACTTTCTGCAGGACTGTGACCGCAAGACTCTATGATCGTCTTCACAATAGTCATACTTTCTAAAGGCTTTGAGAATGTAGCTTTTTCACTATATGCGCGTCCGATAGCAAGACGCTTTTGTCGGATGACAATGTCAAGCAGTACATCTTCAAGCCTGTCATCATATTTGCCAAAAATATCCGCGATCCGTCTAACGATAGCCCAGTCATGGCAGACTGCAGCAGACTCGTAAAGCTGTTCTGCGATAAAGGACAATGTTATTGTCCTCTCATCGACTGTTATCTTATAGTCAGCTCCCCTGCGCTGCCATAACAGAGCAAGTGCATATGTCTGGATCTGACGGCTGGAACTGCTTACAATGATGTTACCCAAACTCACATCATCCTGGACATCAAGTCCATTAAGTTCAGATCCCGACCAGGGAACTTTTTCCTCGCCTTGTGCGTGTGAGGTGCAGACACGCCGGCTGACGGACTTAAGATCAAGCTCTTGTAGATTCAAGCCATCAAGATCCCCTATCCTCTCAACATCGGCACTGACAAGCATCTGTCCCAAGGGACCTGTTTTGATCATGATCGAATCCAGCGTACCTGTTTGAAAACTGTGCAGCAGTTCAAGAACGACACCTTGATCCGCATCGCTGAGCATATCTTCACGAACTAAAAAAGGGATAATAGGCTGACCCGGCTGGTTCCATTGCGAAGAAAGGAACTTGAGTGATCCTTTGAAATGCTCGACCAGCAGTTTGTTATCATAACTAAAATAGAATCCATGCGGGTTGAAATAATATGGTAAAAAGACCACTTCTTCGCCGCTTAGAAGATGAAGGCGTGCTGTCGTGATGGTACGCGTCACAGAATAAGGACGGCCGCTTAAGGCCAGTTTCTCATTTCTTCCCAGCAGTGTATGTACCTCAGACAGCTGCATAGCATGCATGATTCTAAGCGGCTTAAGTTCTTCAACCGTCTCGCTGACAAGCCCCAGTTCAAGAAGCTTTTGTTTAACCGTATCGTTTTCAGCCAAGACTGAGACCAGAAGATGTGTACTTCGCTTGTGCCCGATCCGTTCTCTTCGAGACAGAGGATCTATATCACCAGGACGCAGAACGCCATCAAGCATCATATCCGAAAGCATATACAGGCTCTGCGCCCAGACCAAAGGAAGATTTTCATTGGGAACACGGTCCTGGCTACCAGGATTCATCTTTTCTGCGTCTATTCGGTCCTGAGGGACGATATAAAGCTCCGGCAGAAGCTGTTCGCCATCCAGATCTACAAACAAGGGAGCCAGCTTCTGCTTCCATCTTTGTATATCAGCCTCGTCTTCGCGCATCAGAGCGTCAAGCAACAGATAGGTGAAGAATAGAGGCCACTCAGACTCAATATGTTCAAAATCACGCAGTTCAGAAGGTTCATAATGCAAGCGGGAAGCATCTTCGATACTGCTTTGATGTCCGTCAAGCAAAAAGCGCTTGCAGCCATAGCGTCCTGCAAGCTTTTTGATGATCTTGTCTCGCGTGCGCTTGAGCAGTTTCTCATCTTCTACTGCATAGCCGGGATAACCTATGATACTCAGCAGTGCCGCATCACTCTCTTTTGAGTTTGACTCACGCGGCAACAGACCCTGAAGGGTAAAACGTGAGCGCGCGATATCGCTGGGAACGACATGAATGACAGCTTCCTGACCTATGACATTGCCAAAAAGGTTGAAATCGCTCATAGCTTCCAATGCTGCCTTGGCCATGCCGACGGAACTGCAGTTGATCTCGGTCTTTCCGTGGTTTATCTTATTTCCTCTTTCCCAGATACCATAATCCGGAGTACAATAGGTGCGGCTGATATAGTGGACAAGGTTTTGGACAAAATCAACCTCGTCCATAGTATAGACGATCCTAAGCCCCGATGCCGTCATCTGTGCGACCATAAGCAGGTATAAAGAGGTCGCATCCAGCTGAAGATGTCCCCATTCATCATCACCGACCACCGCTAGACCGGTATTGGTACCATATTTCGCATGCAGAGCATCGATAGGATTGAGTGTCCGCTTAAAAGCCTCGACTCTGTCCGACTGACGCATCATAGCTGTCAAGAGTCCCCGCATCAGCTTGATCACACTATGGTTCAAAAGGTAGCCTCGGTAATGATCAGGGAACAAACGCTGATAGGAGAGACCAAGGCCCCAGACACTGAGAATACTGTAGACATTGTCCCGTACCCAGGCATCTGTGTAATCACCATGGGCATTGACCGCCGTACTGGCCGGCAATAGACCTGTTATCGGATCTTGTCGCGAGAGTATTATCTTCTCAATCGCTTTGAAGTGCTTGTCTAAAGATGACTCAAGTTGATCTAGATTCATGGCATTTCCTTCGCATTTCACGCTTGATTCAGCATGAGCTCGGTCTCATCTAAGAGAGCACTCCTTCGGTCAAGTCTTTCAAAGCCCGGCAGGATCTTTCCTTCCAAGAGCTCAAGACTTGCACCTCCACCGGTAGAGATAAAACTGAAGTTCTCTTTTTCCCCAGCTTTTTCAACGGCATCCGCGGTATCCCCTCCGCCGACGATCGTATAGGCATAGCAGTCAGCAATAGCACCGGCAAGTTTATAGGTGCCTTTTGAGAACTTGTCCGTCTCATAGACACCCATCGGTCCATTCCAGATGATCGTATTTGACAGGGATATTGCTTCAGAAAAAAGCTTAAGGGTCGCGGGGCCGATATCTACGGCCTGAAAGCTTTCCAATACATCCTGGGAAGGAACGACTTTGACATCGACAGGACTTTCTAAAGAGTCAGTGATAACAACATCAACAGGAAGGTAGACCTTTACTTTATGCATTTTAGCGTCCTCAAGGACCTGCGAAGCGATCTTGACAAAATCCGTTTCATACAGAGATCTCTGCATCTCATATCCCTGTGCCTGCAAAAAAGTATTGCTCATTGCACCGCCGATTATGAGTTTGTCTATTTTTGACATAACCGCGCTGAGCAATGTTATCTTGGATGATATCTTTGCCCCTCCGATGACCAGAGCAATAGGACGAACAGGATCTTCAAGTGCTTTATTAAATGCTTCTACCTCTTTCATCATCAAAAAACCCGCGACACATACCGGTACAAACTCTGTTATTCCATAGGTAGATGCATGCTTGCGGTGCGATGTCCCAAAGGCATCATTGACGTAGATATCGCATATCTCAGCCAGTTTTTTTGAGAGTGCCGGATCGTTCTTCTTTTCACCTGCGTCAAAACGGATGTTCTCAAGCAAGAACACACGCTCGAGAGAACAGCTCTTTATCTCTGCTTTGGATGCTTCAAAATCCTCGATGAACTCTATACGTTTTTGCAATAAACGCTCAAGTCTCTTTTGTATATGTTTAAGACTGAACCGCTCTTCATATCCATTCTCAGGACTTCCAAGATGTGACACCAGTGTGATCGAGCAGGCATTATGATCGATACAATAATTGATCGTTGGCAATGCAGCCCTTATCCTACTGTCATCAGAGATATTAAGATGCGTATCCATCGGGACATTGAAGTCTACACGGATCAGAACCCTTTTGCCTGTAACATCGATCTCTTTTAAACTCTTCACCCCGCCCATATAGGCAATATTACTGCTCATATTCTGCTCATTTCAACTGTCATACATCTTGACATAATATTCATTGACCATGCGGCCCGAATCGAAAGTCGGGATCACATCAAACATCGCCATTTTCATGATCTGCGTCCAATTTTCAGGTTTGTCATAATACATCGGGACGATCTCGTTCTCAAGAATATCCATCAGGTTTTTATTGTCCTCTATATCCTGTTCTTCTACCGGGATACGGTGATCTATCGGAGGAATAGTAAAGGAATTACAATCTTTTTTAGAAAATTCCGGATGCCAGCCATCATTCGTCGAGAAATGTATCGAACCGTTCATACTCGCCGTCATACCGCTTGTGCCGCTAGCCTCACGTGAGACACGCGGCGTGTTAAGCCAAAGATCGCTTCCTTTTTTAAGAAGACGGGAGAGTTCAATTTCATAGCCGATAAGAACGGCCATGTTCTTAAGGTTTCGGCTGATATGGATCAGTTCATTAAAGGTATTGACCGCATTGGTATCAAACGGGTATGGCTTGCCCGCCCAGATTATTTGAACAGGTCTGTCTTTAGACTCAAGCAGCCTTTTGAAACGCGCAAAGTCCTTTTTTATCAGACCAGGACGCTTATATTCTGCAAAGCGGCGTGCCCAGACGATAGTCAGGACATCAGGATCAAACATCTTCCCTGTCTGATCAGCGACTTCGGCAAAAAGAAGACGTTTCAAATGCTTCTTACGTGCTATCAGAGCATAATCCTCGTGTTCGTCCAGAGCAGCAAGCATGCCCCTGTCCATCCAAAATCGTCTGTTCTGTGCATTAGTGATATAGGTTATCTCTGAGCGCCCTTCGCAATCCTTCCACATACGGTTGGCTACTTCACCATGAAACTTAGATACGGCATTCGTCATCTTTGAAGCCCGTAAAGCACCGACTGTCAGATTGAAGGTATCTGTATGTACCTTTGTGATGCTGCGTACCGTCGGAAGGTCAAGACCGTTAAAAAAGCCGAACTTATGCAGCAGATTGATATCATGCTGCTCATTTCCAGCATCTTCAGGTGTATGTGTCGTAAAGACCACACGCTTTTTGACCTCTCCAATATCACGGTACTTGTCGTATAGCTCGTACACCAGAGGAAGGGCATGCCCCTCATTCAGATGATAGATATCTATCTTCTGTCTTAAGGCTTCTAAGACCTTGACGCCGCCGACACCCAAAACGATCTCTTGTGAGATACGGGTCTCTTCATTGGCATCATAAAGCTTGTGTGTGATCGTCTTGGCCAGGAAATCGTTTTCAGGTATATCTGTTGTCAACAAAATCAGCGGAGCCGAACTGAAGATCTCCGGAGCGAGATAATAAGCCTTGATATGTACTTTTTGATCATGGATATTGACCGTAGCCTTGATTCCGAGGTCTTTTAAAAAATAGTAGTGCTTTCGTATGAATTCCGCTTTAAGACTGCCATCCTCATGCCGTGTCTGATCATAATAGCCATAACTCCATAAAATACCTATACCCACGACATTTTGTCGAAGGTCATAAGCACTGCGCATATGAGAACCTGCTAGAAACCCGAGCCCTCCCGAATAGATTTTAAAGGCCTGATCAATAGCAAATTCCATAGAGAAGTATGCAACACTGGTCTTGTATCTCGAATCAAACTCATAATCATGCAAAACCATCACTATCCTTTAGTTATGTATATTATCAAACTTTTTATACAAGATGTCTTTTCCAAGTTCTACCCCTGGCTGATCGTAGGTGTTGACCATCAGCATAGCCCCGACGAGTGAAGTCAGAAGCTCGTAATAGATGATTATCGTACCGATGTTCTCTTCAGATATCTTCTCCATAACTATACTATCAACTGCCACACCGCTTTGAATGAGACTTTCGCGCGTTGCATCACACTGTGCATTGATAAGGGTATTGAAGCTGTTGTTGTTGACAAAGTCAGTCTTTTCGATGTATTTAAGCGAAATGTCGGGAATGATCAGATCGTTTTCAAAATCATCAATACTGACAAAGGTCACTGTCTTGTCTCTGGGACCCTCGATCAAGAGCTGTAAAAAAGAGTGTTGGTCAATAGAACCGATAAGCCCTATAGGTGTCAGACCGACATGTTTCTCTTCCGTGTTAATCTTGCCCAATGACTCACCCCACAGCTGTACATACCATTTGCACAGGTTCTCAAGGTCATTGGCATACGAGAAAAGCACATTGATACTTTGCTGAGGACTGTGTTCATAGATGTAACAGGCTTTTTCAAGTAGGTGGTTCTCTTTATGATTGAAAAAAGATGTCAAAAACTCCTCTGCACTGTCAAGAAGAGCTTTCGTGTCATATCCTGCTAAGGTCAGCGGGACGACCCCTACCGCACTTAAGACTGAAAACCGTCCGCCGACATTGTCGTTTATATTAAACTGTGCAATGCCGTAGTGGCTTGCAAACTGTGAAAGTGACGAGCCTTTGTCCGTAATGACAAGGACCCTTTCCGAGTCGACTGACTCCAGTGCCAGATCAAAATGTGAGATGATCGTCTTAAAGATAGAGGTCGTCTCGATTGTAGAGCCCGATTTGGAGATGACGATGAAAAGTGTGTTTTCTTGTCTTAATCCACTCAATGTACGTGAGATGGCGATAGGATCGGAGTTCTCAAAAAAATGCAGCTTGCGGGTTTTGGCACCTTTTGACATCATCAATGAATCAACTGCCTTGATCCCCAATGACGAGCCTCCTATGCCCACGACTGCAATGTCGGTTATTACACCCGAACCTAGAAGAGTGTTATTCTCAACAAGTCTTTTAACATCATCCAAAAGTGCGTGAGAATCATGAGGAAGTCTATAATACCCTACTCTGCCGCTTTGATACTCTTCAGACAGTGCTGCAAAGGCATCATCCATCATATTCTTATGGGCCGGGGTGCTCTCAAAGCCAAAATCACGACTGAAACGCAACATATTCCATCCTTCTTTAAGACCTTTTCATGCTATAAAGCCAAACGACTGTAACACAATACAAAATGCATTGATATCAATAAATTAATTATAGTACAAATACCATCACTTTGTATTAGATACATGTTGCTTTTTTAGCCATCCCATACTATCTTCTAGACCACAATGTCAATATCACCATACAGCTTTTTACTACCAGAGAGAAGCCTTTAACATCTATAACTTTCTATGTTTATATTACATAATATGCATGCATTAAAGGCATGTATCTGCAATGACAATGCGTACTACAAAACTTTTTTAAGGTATATAACGCCCAAAGGCGGAAGCGTGAGCATTATAGAATAATCACGTCCGTGCATCGGGTCCTTGCGTGCTTGAACCGCTCCCGTGTTGCCAATATTCCATCCTTCATAATAGCTCGATTGAGAGTTGAATATCTCCTTGTATTCGCCTTCATAAGGGACACCGACCTTGTAGAACTTTCTCGTCTCGTCGGCAAGGTTGCATAAGACATAGACCGTCTCATCGGCATCATCGCTTTTTCGCATGAAACTAATACAGTTATGCTGATAATCGCCGTCATCGATCCACTCAAATCCGACCTGCTTTTCATCATACTGGTATAAAGCGCGTTCCTTACGGTAAATAAGGTTAAGGTCACTTACCATCTTTTGAAGATTGGCGTGCAAAGGGTTCTCCAGCAGATGCCAGTCAAGACTCTTCTCGAAGTTCCATTCAGCATACTGAGCTATATCGCCGCCCATGAAAAGAAGTTTCTTGCCAGGGTGGGCGATCATATAGGCATACATTGCACGAAGGTTGGCGAATTTCTGGTTATTGTCCCCGGGCATCTTGTTGATCAAAGAACCCTTCATATGTACCACTTCATCATGACTCAGCGGAAGCATAAAATGCTCATCAAATGCGTACCAGAGACTGAAGGTCAATTGATGGTGATGATGCTGTCGGTAAATAGGGTCATAGCTCATATATTTAAGCGTGTCATGCATCCATCCCATATTCCACTTGAAGCCAAACCCAAGACCGCCGATATTGGTCGGCCGTGTCACCATCGGCCATGCTGTCGACTCTTCGGCGATCATCATGATGTCGCTAAACTCGCCATAGACACTCTCATTGAGCTTGCGCAAAAAGGCCACAGCTTCGAGGTTCTCATTTCCGCCGTCTGCATTGGGAATCCACTCGCCTTCTTCGCGGGCATAATTAAGATAAAGCATCGAAGCGACTGCGTCCACGCGTATTCCGTCTATATGATATTTTTCAAGCCAGAACATCGCCGATGAGATGAGAAAGGACTGTACTTCATTACGGCCGTAATTAAAGATGATACTTCCCCACTCCGGATGATAACCCTGTCTCGGGTCTGCATGTTCATATAAAGCCGTTCCGTCAAAATTAATAAGACCGTGCATATCGACGGCAAAATGCGAAGGGACCCAGTCCATGATAACGCCAAAACCGTTTTGATGGAGTATATCGATCAGATACATAAGATCCTGCGGTTCTCCAAAGCGTGCAGTCGCCGAAAAGTAGCCGACCACCTGATAACCCCACGAGCCAAAATACGGGTATTCCGTCAAAGGCATGAACTCAACATGGGTGTAGTTCATCTGCTTAAGGTATGCAAGCAGTTCAACCGCAAGTTCACGGTAGCTAAGGTAGCGGTTTTCTTCTTCTACCTTTCGCTTCCATGAACCAAGATGCATCTCATAAACAGATACAGGAGCATCATGAGCGTTATGCTGGTAGCGTTCCTTCATCCAGTCACTGTCCTGCCACTCATAACCGTCCAGACTCCATACACGTGAAGCCGAATTAGACGGTTTTTCGCTGTAAAAGGCGAAGGGGTCGCTTTTATCGTGAACTATATTATGGAACTTCGAGACGATATGATATTTGTAGGTCAGACCCTGTTGCACATCTTCGATAAAACCTTCCCAGATACCAGAATCATCTTCGCGCAATCTTAGAGGATGAGAGTCTGTATCATACGCATTAAAATCACCGCGTACACTTACCCGCTCTGCATTGGGTGCCCAGACGGCAAAATGCACCCCTTCTTTCCCTTTGGCCATCTTAGGGTGCGAACCCAGCTTTTCATAAAGCTTTGTATGGTTACCTTGCTTAAAAAGATAAATATCCAGTTCGCTCAGATCTGAGACATCATAGTGTATCGGGGGTGTCATTATTATTCCTATTGGTGGCTGCTGCTAAGGCGGCCACCTATGATATGGCGGTAGAGGTCATCATAACCTTTTGCCGCTTCACTCCAGTCAAAACGCTTTTTCATAGCATTACGTCTGAGCTGATCAAACCCGTCTTTGTCGTTGTACCAGACATCTACTGCCCATCTTACCGTTCCGCTTAGTGCTTCCGGCGTTGCATCATAAAACTTGAAACCCGTGCCGCTCTTACTTTCAAAGTGATAGTTCTCTATCGTATCATCCAGTCCGCCTGTCGCGCGTACTATAGGAAGTGTCCCATAGCGTAGACTGTAAATCTGGTTAAGACCGCATGGCTCAAATAAAGAAGGCATCAGAAAAAGATCGCTTCCCGCTTCTATCTGATGAGCCAAATCGTTTTGGTAACCGATATAACAGGCAAACTTCTCCGGATATTTTGAAGCCACCTCAGAAAAAAAGTGCTCAGCCCATTTCTCACCAGCGCCAAGAAGTACGATCTGAATATCCATCTCCATAAGATTCCATATCGCTGCCGATAGCAGTCCTATGCCTTTTTGTTCGACAAGTCGACCGACAAGCCCTATTACCGGGATATCACTTCTCTGCAGAAGTCCAAAACGTTCCTGAAGGAGCTGTTTGCATCTGAGCTTACCCGAAAGATCGTCCATGTCGTAAGTCTGTGGGATAAGCGGATCAACTGCAGGACTCCATTCATCATAATCGACCCCATTGAGTATTCCATAGAGTTTATAGGCTTTAGCATCAATAAGACCGTCAAGACCCCAGCCAAATTCTGGCGTACGGATCTCCTGGGCATATTTTTTACTCACGGCATTGATGGCGTCTGCATGCACTATACCGCCTTTGAGCAGGTTGATCCCTTGATATTCTTCAAGCTCATCGGCATTGTAATGCTCCCAACCCACACCCAATACGTCCATGGCGCCTTTATAGAACTTCCCCTGATGCTGGAGGTTATGAATACTCAGTAGAGAACCCGTATGATGAAAATCCGGATCAAAGGCATACGTCGTGTTCAACAAAATAGGAATCGCTGCCGTATGCCAATCATTAACATGTATAACATCAGGTCTAAAACGAAGTTTTTTTGCCAGCTGCATCACGGCCTTTGAAAAAAAGATAAAGCGGTTATCATTGTCTGCATAGCCTTCTCCGCCCTCATCATAAAGACCTTTTCTGCCAAAGAATGCTTCATGCTCTATAAAATAGACCGGTACATCACTTCCTGGAAGGACCCCTTCATAAACGCTTGCCCAAGCTTCACCCATACTCCCCATGGGCACCCCCAAAGAGCCTTCCATCTTTTTTAAACCATATTTTTCGATATCGACGATGTAATAGCGTGGCATCACGACACGGATATCATGCCCCAGATCGCGCAAAGCCTTCGGAAGTGCTCCTGAGACATCTGCCAGCCCTCCGCTCTTGGCAAAGGGAACGACTTCTGAAGCTGCCAGCAAAATGTTCAAATTATCCATTCTTTCTCTTTCGTAAGGTTTGATTGTAGATATCAAGATATGCCTTGGCGCTTTCCTGCCAGGAAAAGTCACACTGCATATTATGTTTTATGATCTTATTATACTCAGACTCATTCGAATACAGTGAAACCGCCTTTGTTACAGCCTCTGAAAATGACTTCGGATCCGGGCTGTCAAATACTATACCAAAACCTTGAGATGACTTAGGGTCAAAGTCTTGATAATCATAGACCGTATCTGCAAGACCGCCTACTTTATTGACGACCGGTACCTGTCCGTAATGCATCGCGATCATCTGATTTAATCCGCATGGCTCAAAGAGAGATGGCATCAGTAAAAAATCAGCTGCTGCATACATACGGTGAGACAAGTCTTCATTGTAGCCAAATTCCAAATGGACATTTGATCTGCTATCTGCAACTGTCTTTAGCGCATCATAATATTTTTTTTCACCATCACCCAAAATGGCTATGTTGCATTCGAGTGCAGCGATCTTTGGCAATGCTTCAATGAAGATATCCATTCCCTTCTGCCAGGTAAAACGTCCGATAAAGACGAATAAAGGTTTTTGACTGCCTTTGAGTCCCTTCTCCTTCAAATAGGCATTTTTATTGACCGTTTTGCCTTTCATATCGGTGAAAGGCATAACAAGCGCCTTGTCCTTTGAGGGAGTGAAGTGTTCAGAATCGATCCCGTTTACAATACCGACAAGCTTATTACGATGAAGTTCTAAAAAGCCTTCAAGTCCGCATCCAAAGTCTGAGGTCAATATCTCTTTCGCATATGTCGGGCTAACCGTTGTTATCATATCTGCAAAGGCAATGCCTGCCTTCATAAAGTTTATCTGTGTATAAAACTCGATGCCGTCCATGCTAAAGTACTTTTCATCAATACCCAGCTTTTTGATGGTTGCTCCGGGAAAGGTTCCCTGATAAGCAAGGTTATGTATAGTAAAGAGTGTCTTTGTTGTGATCGTCTTCTCTTCTTTTATCAGTAGAGGGACTAAAGCCGTCTGCCAATCATTAAGGTGTACCAGGTCGTAAGACTCTTTTTTCAACTCTCTTATGATCGCTTGATTGAAGACACCAAAACGGATCGCATTGTCTTCATAGCCGCTTTCAGGAGGACCATACAGGAACTCTTTATCACTTAGTACCGGAGAATAGACAAAACGATAGGTTATGCCCTCGAATCGGCACCCGTACAGTTCAACGGGATAGTCGACTCCGCCCATTTTGACGATGAACGATTCACCTAAGGGCTCGATCATGAACTTTTGTCTCTCAATAAACCGGTATAAGGGCATGATGACAGTGATATGGCACTTCTCATTCAAAGCGCGTGGCAGACTGTGGGCCACATCGGCCAAGCCCCCGCTTTTTGCAAAGGGATAGACTTCACTTGACGCAAACAGTATAGAATTTCTAATCATCAACACTCTCTTTTAAAAGTTTGGCGGCCAACTCCGGTACAACCGGATTGATGATTATACCCGTTGTCTGCTCAAACCCTCCGTACTTATAGATACGAGGCATAATACGTATCGAAAACCGACAAGCCTCATTGACACACGAAAGCAACTCATGCTCGACTGTACCTTCCTGCAAAGGCGGTGTTGAGACAACAAGATTGAAGTCAAAACAGCCTAACTGTTTTTTGAGACGTTTTAACATACTTAAGAGCAGAGAAGCCAAAGTGTCAATATCTGAATCACTCAAGGTGTCGATCTGGCCGACAGCTTTTTTTGAGCTGATCATCACTTCAAAGGGATAGGCGCTTGCATAAGGACAAAAGGCGACAAAAATGCCATTATTGGCAATAATTCGACGAGAATCTTCTTCTTCATGTATAACAATCGACTCTAAAATAGCGCTGCCGTGATGCTTGAAGTGTTCATAACTTCGCTGAAACTCTTCTCTTTGCACTTTAGGAATAATAGGCAATCCGATAAGCTGGGTATGCGAATGAGCTTGAGTCGATCCGGCCTGTTTTCCCTCGTTTTTAAACAAAGAGATATAGGCGATACGCTGGTCTTTTCGCAGATCGGAAACACGCATGCGAAGTGTCTTAAGCCACTGAACGACATTATCTTCGCTCCACTGTGTCATCGATGTATGATGTTCTGGCGTATCGATGATGACTTCATGCGCACCGAACCCTTCCCAATGTTCGAATAGACCAAAATGGTGGTGATGAGGAGTCTCGATCTGAACAGCCTTGTAAAGATTAGGTACGACCCGTGTCTTCCACCCTTTTTCATCGGCATAAGCACCTGGACTGCGGATTGCATATATCTCAGGCGGTGTCATCGTCTCATTGCCCTCACAAAAAGGGCAGTTTATGTCTATAGGCTTCACCTTTGTCGTTTCATAATTACAATCGGGACGATGCAAGCGCTCAGGAGAGACAATGACATGCGTATCATGAAAGCGGTCATACCTGATCTCAGACATCAACCACCTCCAATGATCCGGTGATATTCAGGCTGTCGCTAAATGGCATGGACATAGCAAAACTGACACCCTGCACACTTAGATCAAAACCGTGTTCGCTCTGCGAAAGCGTTTTAAGCTGAAAGTAGTAGATATCACACACTCTGTCAAGACGGATAATAATCTTTTGTTTGAGGTGCATATCATATATCTCAAGGGTCTCTACCTGTTCACACATCCCGTATTCACTCAAGAGCTCTCCATTGACAGTTACCATAGCATAATCAGCAAAGTGAAAGTTGTGCTCAAGGACATATTGGAAGTTTCCCTTGGCCTCGGTCTCAAGCGCGATCTCAAAATCAAAACCCTTGCTCTTGGGCGTAAAACTTTTTTGCAAAGTAGTTTTTGACTTCTGCGGAAAGTACAGACCGCCGTCACGAGAGAAGGTCACTCTGTGTTTCTCTAGGAAGACTTCAAAACCCTGATTGGAGAAGTCGCCGAACTCATGGAAGTTGCAGTGACGGAAATTATCACCGTTGAAATTACCGTCACTGATGTGGTCGACGAAGGAGTTTTTGAGATACCAGTCATAGATTATGGCATCACGGAGCGTGTCATCGATATCCATAGCCGCATGATGGATCGTATCAATGCCCTCTTCTGCCTGCGAAACAACCGCATCATTATCAGGTTTATTTTCAAGGACACGCTTGTGGTAAGCTTCCTTACGTCGTGTCAAGGTGTTTTGCCAGTTAAAACACGACTTCCTGTGATCAAACTCGACGAGCTGACCGCCGTGTGCTCCGTCAAAACGAAATATATAGTTGGGTGTTACGGCCTTTACCTTTTCAAAACCGTCAAGTTCATTCTGATCACGTGCCAAAACACTTTTTTTGCCGTAACGCACATTTTCTGCTTCAATAAGATATTTATAGGCATTGTCTCTTAGGTTTGGCAGATAAAGCCCGCCAAACACACCGTGCCAAAGTGCATCATTTGTCTGTGCTTTATACAAAGCGGCATCAAAGTCGGATTTGTTGACACTCTCACGGGCCTTGGAAAGCTCCAATGTGCGTTTGTGTATACGGTTGCTCTCTTCATATTTAACAAAGAAGTTTTTCCAAATTCCGCCTTTTAAGAACTTGACACCCTCTTTTTCATAACGTTCATGTCCCATCTCCTCTTTAAATGCCTCGAGTTTTAAAGCATCATCAGCACGAAGACTCCATTCCCCCATCTCGTAATATGATACATTAGGAAGATATGCGATACCCCTGGTACGTTCCTTCTCAAAATATTCTGCATAATGCATCGTCTCTATATTTTCATCTGCCAGAACTCTCTGCACAAAGCTGTCCAGCCATCCCTTTTCATAGACCCATTCATGTGTCCCTGGCCACATACCGAACTTTTCGGCATCATCAAAGATAATAGCTGCCGAATTCTCTTCTCTGTCAAATGATTTGATCGCTTTAATAGCACTGTCTACGTTCAAGAATGGGATGGCATAGCGAAGTTTCTTGCTGATCGGAAAAAGTCCTATCTCACTTCCGCCTTCTTCACTCATATAATAGCCGTCAAGGAGCTCCTCATCAAAACCGGCACACTGGAAATGGTAATCATCCATGACCGTGTATTTGATAGAAGCCTTGTTCAAGTCAGGTATCAATGATGATTCCCAGACACGTTCGGTCAGCCACAGACCTTTAGCTGTCTGTTTGAACTCGGACTTGATAGAGTCATTTAGCAAAGAGATCTGCTTCACCCTGTCTTGAGACGGGATGACGCTCAGTATCGGTTCATAATAACCTGCGCTGAAGAACTCTATACTGCCTTTTTTTGCCAACGTCATTATCTGCTTATAAAGTTTAGGGTGAAGTTTTTGTATCTGTTCCATCAGCCATCCGCTGCAGTGAACCGAAAAGCGAAATTCAGGATACTTGCTCATGACGTCAAAAAACGGGCCGTAACAGACTTCCACCCCGTGTTCTATAACCCAGTCAAAATTATCAACCGGCTGATGCATATGGATTCCGAACAGTAATTTCGTAGTATTAGACATGTGTTTTTCCATTAGACTATAGATTTAAATTCATTTATCTAGACAAACCAGTTTTTGGCATAGGTCTCGTCGAGATCGACAAAAAGGGCTCCGTAACCCGGCATCGTCTGTACGATCTCTTTGCCATCGACGATCTCGAACCTTAGATGAACACTGCTGTGGGCTTTAAAATGGGCTCGTGCAAGTGCCAGTTCAACGCGTTCATCAACAGCCAGTTTCGTCTCGTTATCCTCATAAGGACTTTGCATTGAGAGACTAAGCTGTTCACCCGTCTCTTCTATAACGACCTGAAGGTGCAGACGGGAAGTCTCCAGTGAAGTCACAGAGCCTTCAAAAGCCAGGAAAAGCGTTTTGTCATTGTGCCCGTAATAGATCTTTTCTATCGGACCGCGCACTCTGTCCATCGTCGAATAGAGCTTGCTCTCATCAATACTTCCGCTGCCAAGCCATTCAAAAAAAGAGCTGTTCTTTCCGTTGATCTGCGGCGTGATCGCGGCCTGAGGCTTAGTAAGAAATGAGACACTGCTTTTATGCGAGATTATCGGAACAAAAAGATCGGCAGGAGCCTGCATCTTAAGATGACGGTAAATACTGATAAGATGCTCCCTGAAAAGGGTATCAAACTCAAGGCCGAACTCTGTGACATGGTCGTCTCCATACCACCAGAACCAGTCGCTGCACTGTGAAGCCAAAAAATGAAACCTTATCTTTTCAGCTGTCTTTTCCGAAATAGTCTCCGGATAATTATCCACATCGCGACGTGTCTGATAAATAAGTTCCCAGGCACGGTTCTTCTCACTATGACCGGACCAGGTGTCAAAGTTTCCGTGTATCCAACTCCCAGGTGAAAGCTTTTGCAGCGTTCCTGTGTTTTTTAACTGCGTGACTTCGTCCATAGTGACTGTCTTACACCATGAGGTCTTGGAGAAACGCTCATACAGCGCTGTAAAAAAGTCATAGGCATTCTCCTCGAAAAACTCCCAGGCATTTTCACCGTCCAAAATGACAAAAAGTGTCGGATCATCATTTTCTTTGGCAATAGGTTCCACGACCTGCATAAAATGTTCACTGGCATCACGACCCGATTTGAACCGATAGTTAAAACCAATCAGGTCACTTAGACCATGATCACGAAAACCGATATGCATCCCATTGAAACGGTAAGGTCTGTACAGATTTTTACGCGCATCATCTTCAAGCGAACGAAACAGTATCGCTTCATCCGTAGCTATCCATGAGAGTCCCCGTTCTTTGTATATCTCTATACTTTCTTCATCGACCGCACCTTCTGCAGGCCAAAAACCTTTGGGGCTGGTACCGAATGTCTTTTTATACAAGGCGATGGAACGCTCTACCTGCTCTATCGCATCCGAACGCATAGATATGGGGTTGTCAGGAAGTGTCGTATGGATATTGGCACGTTTTGCATTTTGCATGTCAAGCAGCAAAGGCAAGATCGGATGATTATAGGGTGTCGTTGACAACGATATCACACCTTGTCTTTGTAAACGGGCATAAAAAGGAAGGATAATCTCGATAAAGGAACAAAGAGATTGCAGAAGTTCTGTCTTGTCAGCCTGAGTATACCCTTTCTCTTTAATGAAGAGCTCTTTAACCAGAGGATTTTCCATACGAAGATAATTGCCGCACCAGGCAAGCATAAAAACGACTTCGAAATCGATCAGTTCCTCGTCTGTCAGTTCTTCCTTATTATAAAGAAGACTGAAGTGTTCGATGGGTCTGACCATTGTCTCATACTGCGTTGATTTACAGGTCTTTATCAACCAGTTTCGGGCTTCATCATCAAGTTCAGAGGGATGCATCTCCCATAATGAGAGAAAATAATCATTTTTTAAAGGGTCTTTATAAAGCTTTAACTGTTCGATCAACGGAGGCGTGATATTAAACGTCGCCTTAAGTCCCTTGTATTTACTTAATAGCCAAGGCATCTCATAATAATCTTTAATGGCGTGTAAAAACACCCATGGCATACGCATCACTCCTTCACTATCCCTGTAATCAGGCTGGTGCATGTGCCAAAAAAAGCACAGGTTGAGTGATGGTTTCATCTTTACCCCTTAGACCATTGTTCTATCTTAGCCATATATGTTGCTAAGATCTCTTGACCTTTTTCATCAGTTTCAGCTTGAATGTAAAGGTTAAGATGGTCGTTATACTGATCCGGTATCATTAAGATCCAATCATTTTTATCCAACCATATCTTTACACCGTCAAGTGTAGACGATTCCTTTCCTTTGGCATCTTCAAGGAACATACGCATCATTTTTCCTTTAAGTGCCTGTGAACACGCTGCCTTAGAGGCATTGTAATAGAAGTCAGGAAGTGAAGAGATCAGCTGTGAAAGGGTCACATCATGGTTTAACATCATCTCCAGGATCTTCAATGTAGCAAACATCGAGTCCCTATGCGTCGCAAATTCTGTAAAGGCAAAGTTTCCTTCACCTGTCGCGACAAGATCATACTCTTTGATCTGTGCTATTGTAAAGTTTGAATGTTGTCCTCGTTCGATCTCCAAATGGTCAAAATAGACAAGATCCGATGCCCAAGTCGGCAAGAAGACCCGCTTGATACAGTTAGCAGCCTTAGCTTCCATATTTAAAAGTAAAAGGACTACATACAGAGCTGTCTGCTTGCCAAGCAGTGTCCCTCCGTCACACATAATATCAAGACGCTGGCCATAAGGGTAAATCATAAAACCCGCATCCAGTTTCAATGCCTTGATGACAGCGCTCATGTCCTGATATGACTGCTTGACCAAAGTCTTGACATTAGCCAGTCGGTGCTCGTCCGGATGGGCGTTGAACATGATATTATCAACACCCAGGTCGTTCAGGATATCAGGAAACACTTCGGCTGCCATACCATGCATCATATCGACCACAATACGGAAGTCAAGGGATTTAAACTTATGGGAATGAAGCAGGCTTTCTATTCCCTGCTTGTAGACGGCGTATTCTGTTTCATGCTCGGACTCATGGATCTCTCCGATCTTAGAATAATCAACCCTTCTAAAGGTCTCTTTGAAAAAAGCTTTCTCTACTTTTTTAGCCACCTCATTATTGATACGTAAAGCTTCATTGTTGTAAAAAGTGATCACGGTACTGGTCGGATCATCAAACTTTTGGCGGAAATGCACGCCTGCCACATACTCATCATGGGATGAGAGATTGCAGCGTAATACTGCTGAGGGTATACCGCTGTAGTCGATGACATCGATACCTGCAGAAAGCATTCCGCCAAGAAAGGCACGCTTTAACATACGTGAGTTTTTATGATAATCCCTTGAGACAAGTATGGTCGAACCGACCGGCAGCTGTGCGCCGAACGCTTCGGCAAGCTTTGTCGCCATCTCACAGGAGAGTTCTACGTTTGACTGCCCTACAACCATCCCATTTTCAAAGATGGAATTTTTATATTTGCTTCCTAGGATGACACTGTGACTAATTATAGAGGCATCTTCAATGATCTTATCAGACCAGATAGTGACATCTTTTTCTATATTAACAAGCTGGCCGATCTCACACCCTTCTGCAAGGATAAGTCCTGCTTTTGCCGTGACATTCTTTCCTATCTGATTATTATTACAGATCACACATCCGTCGAGCATTGCTTTGCGGCCAATATGCACATCGTTCCAGATCACCGTGTTTCGGATCTTGCTGTCCTTATCGACTGTGACATTGTCACCAATGACGACATTATTGAGCTTCACGCCTTTTTCAATTGAGACGTTCTTACCTAAGACTACGGTCCCAATGATCTCAATACTCTTGTCTAGCATATATACTTCATCACTGTAAAGAAGACCGTCAGGGTATTTTGTCTGAAGTCCGCTGATCTTAAGATTGACCTTTCCGGTCAGGATATCATCGTAGACATCACGATAGCTTTCCGGATTTCCCACATCTCTCCAGTAACCCTGTGCATAACCGGCCATAAGTTCAATTCCCTCACGCATCAAACGCGGGAAAAGATCTTTAGCAAAGTCGAAGTTCTCATTTTTAGGGATATAATCAAGTATCTCAGGTTCGATGATATAGATACCGGTATTGATCGTGTCACTGAAGACCTCACCCCAGCTAGGTTTTTCCAGAAACTTCTCGATCTTTCCTTCTTCATTGGCGATGACCACACCAAACTCTAGAGGATTATCGACTGAGGTCAGGGTGATCGTCAATTTGGACTGCTTTTGCGCATGATAATCAAAGATCTTTTGAAAATCAAAATCAGTAACAAGATCACCGCTGATGATGATGAAATTGTCATCTCCGATAAGGTCTTGCGCCAACTTCACTGCACCAGCTGTACCATAGTCATCATCTGGAACCACATAGGTGATATTGATACCAAAGTCATTTCCATCTCCAAAATAGTCTTTGATAATCTCAGGTTTGAAATAAAGCAGTACAATAAAATCGGTGATGCCAAGTTCTTTCAAGGTCATCATCGTATGTTCCATCATCGGTTTGTTGATAATAGGCAACATCGGCTTTGGACGGGAGTTAGTAAGTGGCTGTATTCTTGTTCCGAATCCACCAGCCATAACAACTGCTTTCATTCATTCTCCTAAAGGGGGATTAAAATCGATATTATCTGTAACAGTAGACTGTCAGTGATTATAGTTCAAGTAAAGAGTTTTGGCTTGCAAAGGGTGATGGCACACTCGAACACTCCTGTTCTATGATCCAGTCATTACCGTTCACTTTATAGCCGAATTGAAAACACTCACCTGAAGGAAGAACTTTTGTGATGTAATATTCACCGCTTTTTTTCTGCTTCATAGGCTCTTCTTTCCATTCGTTCCATTCACCAGAGACAACGACTTCATTTACATCTTGCGCAGGTGCAAATGTAAATGTAACCCAAGCTTTTTGACCGTTCTTTTTTATTGTAAGCATGATTCATCCTTTTAATAATATCACTATTGTACACAAGATTATACACAAGATTCACTACAAAATGATTCTTTATTGATCATTTTTGTTATTTAATCTTAAAACAGGATGAAAAAAAAGAGGAAAGAGTGATCTGATACAGTTCTAAGAGCTAATAGTGAAGGTGACCTACACTATTAATAAGAACATCTGTAAGTAAGGTGAAATAGGCTTAAGCCTGGGGTGTATGTTCATCAAGGACGCGCTTGATCTCGTTTTTAAGTTCTATCGCTATGTTTTCAGCTTTGTTATGCATCCATTCCAGGTAGGCCCGGTCTTCATTGACAATATCTGCAGGCAGTCTTCCTTTGTATTTTCCAAACCCTATCATCAAGGATGCCTTATCCTTCATCATCTCATAATAATATTGAAAACTGTACCGTAGATCCTGGTCCAGATCAAAGGTCTCAAGCATATATACCAAGCTTCTTCTCTCGCTGAGGGCAACTTCTTCTATACGTTTCCCCTTATGTTTTCCAAAAGGCATTATTTCCATAAGAATAGGCTTTGAACACATCTCGATCATCTTGTATGTATCATGCTCTTTCAGAAGATGATCATAAAAGTTCTTCAAAACGATCACATCTCCCAAGGCATCATGCGCTGAAATCTGTACCCCGAGTTGGTCCATCTGTAGCGCTTCATGTTTATAAAGACCCAGTGCATACCGGTTGTACTGCAATCCATGAGGCTCTTCATGGTAAAAATAACGATGTATCCTAAAGGTGTCAATCAATCGCATTTTAGATACAAAGCCCTCTTTTGCCAGCATACCAAGGTCAAACTCGGCACTTTGTATAATGATAAGATTTTCAGGTGTGTTAAGTTCAATCAAACGTTTGTAAGAAGGCAGTTCGCAGCAGGCCGGTTTTCCTTCAAGCCGTTCAGGCGTAATATGATGGATAGCCATGGCATCGAACTTTATATCCAAAGGCGCTTGACAAAACTCATTATGCACTTCCTCTATGTTTCCATTTGCATCCGTGACTAAATAGCTTAGTTGAATGATACGGTCTTCTTCAAGAACACCTGTTGTCTCGGTATCTAATATGATAATTTTATGATCTGACATCTCTATCCTGTTTATAAATTGGTTTAAAGTACACAGAAGGATAGCCTAAAAAGGCTTTTGAAGAGATTTTCGGCCTTACGGCGATGATGCGGGAGACTTAAAAAAGAAGTGAAACGCTGTTCTACTTTACATCGTCATTATGGAACTCACCCGGATAGTGAGGACCAGAGTTTGTCAAAGGAGTAACAATCTCGACTTCATCTTCATATCTCTTCTCCTCGGTCTGTGACATATCTATCTCCAAAGCCTGGACTTCTGGTTCAAAACTTCGTGGTTCCTTCAAAGCATTCTCTTTGAGCAGCTTGATCTCTTCTGCTAGAGTACGGCTTTTCAAGCGCAGGTGGTTGATCTCTTCTGCCATGGCATCTGCTTTTATATGTTCTTGACTCAACTCCTGAACAATGAGTTCTTTCTCGTTGGTAACACGCTGTATCAACTCACCGAGATGCTGACTTTTCTCTTGAAGTTCTGCTTTGGCATTGACCAAAGAACCGTTGTCGGCGATCAGAGTATCCCTCTCTTCCGTCAAATTATTATAAAGGTTCTGTAAGCCCTGATACTGAAATTCTAGCTGCTCCAGAGTCTTAAGGGTAGCATCAAGCCTTTCGCTTGTTTGTATCAGCTCTTTTTGTGCAGCATGCATTTTTGCAGAGGCCTGCATCTTTTCTTGCGTTATCTCACCATGTCTTTGCACAAGACGTGCGTTCTCTCCTTGTAAAAAAGAGACATCACTGTTATCGCTCTTATAGATATTCAACTCATTTTTAAGCTTTTGTATCTCAGCAAGCAGTTCAGTGTTGTCAGCCTTTGCATCATTTTGAGGCTGAGCTTGACGCTGGTGCATAGCGCTGTTAACCAGAGTAAGTGCAGAGTTCTCTTCTTTAAGCGCACTGTTCTCTATGCGTAGCTTCTCTATCGCTTCCTTGAGGCTGGCTGTATGATGAATCAAAGCTTCCTGATCAGCATTGATGCGAAGAGACTCCGGACCAGCATCTGTATTTTGTTCAGACGACGAATTATTAAGACCATGAAACTGCCCGTTTTGCGCTTGAAATTCGGACTGTGCGGCAGTGAGTAGTTCTAGCTCTTCTGATTTTTCACGCAGCTGATCACGTACGACCAGATTGAGCTCGCGTAAGGTTAATTTCTCTTTTTCATAGTTCTCAACGGCATTTGCATGAGCAGCTGCTTCATCTTCGATCTGCTTTTGCAAGGCTGCACGTTCATCGCTCAATACCTGGATATCATCTCCAAGCCCCTGTTTTTCACTTTCTAAAACAGCGATTTTGCTTTCATATTTGACTATCTGCTCTACAGCAGGCTGTAAACACTCTGGAATGTTTTGCATATTATTCCCCTGATATAGGTATTTTTAATATATTAGAAATCTGAATTGTGCATATATGCATTAAGCATATAACAAAAAAGTAAATAAAAAATTTAATCTGGTTGTTTCGCGGCTATAAAAAAAGAGTTGTGTCACCAAATGTATTGATTTGGTGACACCTGTAAAAGGAAGGTTTATATATCGCTGCTCGGATCAATGACTTCTGCGACTTCAAGGCCAAAACCAGAAAGTCCGACGAAATCAGTCTTTTTTGCACTTGTAAGCAGACGCATGTGCTTGATCCCGAGACTTTTCAGTATCTGTGCTCCGATGCCATACTCTTTCATAGCAACAGTATTATGAATAGGCTGGTTGATAAAGACAAGCACACCGCTGTTTAACTTCAAGTAGTTGATCGAATCGATCAGTTGATTGTACTTTTCAGAATTAGACAACAGTTCAAGGTCAGATATTATATTATGGACTTTGACATTCGAAGTCGCACCCGCACTATGAAAGACGATCGCAGTGTGGTCATTCTCCTCATGGTCTTTAAATATATGCTTTTTTACCTTTACACCAAAGAACTCTTCGTCATGTTCAAAAGAGCTTTTGATCAAGCTTTCATTGGCGAGTCTGTATTCGACTATATCCGAGATATACACGATCTTTTGGTCATGTTTTTTTGCAAAGATCTCCAGATCATCTCTTCTGGCCATCGTACCGTCATCTTTCATGATCTCACAGATCACCGAAGACTCTGCAAGTCCTGCTAAACGGCACAGATCGACTGAACCTTCAGTATGCCCGGTACGTATCAGTGTCCCGCCCTCTTTCGCGATCAGAGGAAAGATGTGTCCGGGCTTGACGAGTTCACTTGGGCGGCTTAAAGGATTGGCAAGGATCTTAATGGTCATATCACGTTCTGCTGCAGATATCCCAGTCACTGCATCTGTCGCATCAACAGATACGGTAAAGGCTGTTTCATGCATAGACGTATTGGAACTTACCATAGGGTTAAGATTCAGTCGTGCAGCAATATCATTGGATATGGCAACACAGATAAGACCCTTTGCATGCGTCGCCATGAAATTGACATGTTCAGGAGTAGAAAATGTTGATGCATAGACCAGGTCTCCCTCGTTCTCTCTGTCTTCATCATCCATCATGATGACCATATTGCCTTTTTTGATCTCATCAATTGCTTGTTTTACGCGTTCTATTGGGGTCATTAATCATCTCGATATTTTATTTGATGAAAGCCATCTAAAGCCTTCATATAATTTGTAATATGATTATAGCCTATTATTCGGCATTTGTTCAGACCCTGACCTACTCTTAAAACCCATATATGACAAACAAAGGATTAAATATACCTCTAAAAGATAGTATTTATTTATGTAACACATAACAAAACAAATAAGAAAAATTAATAGTATCGTATAAAAAAAACAAATGCTGTGATATATTAATAAAAAATTTTTGGAGTCTACTAATGACATATCGAAAGTGTACCTGTACGAAAGTGAAAGTATCTACTGCAATATTGTGGATTACAGCTCTTACAACGGCTGCTGTGTTCTCACCTATGTATTTAATCCCGGTAGCTTTACTGGCCCTGTTTAACTTTGCCTATTTGATGCTGCATCCGGTCCCTCTTCCTATCGTACTCAGTTTTGTCTGTATGGTAACACTCTCATTATATGCTGTCTATATGAACACCTCTTCTATCAGCTAATACCTTAGAACCCCGTCCATATAAAGTGAGATATTCAGATCTCACTTCTACTGTACAATAAACTTTGTAAAATAGACTTCTTCGATCTCACCCTCAGAAACCAACCTGTTCAACTTCTCTTTTATATTCTCTTTAAGGGCTATCTTCCCTTTTTCAGTCGAGACTTCTGAAAATCGTTTCAGACTCATTGCTTCAATGACTGCATCGCGTAAAATTATGTTCTTGTCTTTCAGCTCATCTGCCAAGTTCTCATCACTCATCTTTAAGCGCACTTCGACTCGGACAAACTTTCCTGCCCTGTCATTGGTTGCCATATTAGCCGTAAAATCTCCCAAAAAGAAGACATCTCGTGCCTTGTATTCAACACGTCCTGTTCGCACATACCCCATCCCTACCTTCTGTTTCTGCTTAAGAGTATTTCCATCAAAGTTGAAGGCTGAGTTTGTCACAGCAAAGATGATAAGGGATAAGAACATGATCAAGATTATCGAAAGAACCGCCATGGCTCGTATTTTATTTTTATTCATACGATTATTATAGCTAATCTTTAATCTTGACCATATGATACAGTGTTATAATTGTCAAAAAGGAGTCTGAATGACACATAATGAAGAGTTTACCAACAACCAATCAAAGTTTATCATCTCGGCAGTTGCCTTGGTCTTTTGTATAGTCTGGGCAATAATCGGAGAGTCTGACTTTAAAATCATTGCAGTCACAATCGCATTTTATGCATTTTTGAAATACGGTGTTGCAACTGAGGCAAGTTATCTGGCAAGTCACGCATCACATTAAGAGGCAAAAGCGAGTCTTCTACTGCTATCTTGGATGTGACGATGATGATCAAAACTGAATAGAGAGTAAGTATTTCATCTCAAAGCGTTAATATCTGTAGATGTAATGCTTATGATGATCACTCCATATAAAGCGGTCAGAGATCTTTGCAAATGCATGGATGACTGCTCTTTGCTTATAGGCTTCAATATCTTCAACTTCAATCGGTTTTTCATAATCAAAAAAGTATTTTTTTAATTCAAACAATAGCGAACATCGCATATCTTTGATGATTCCCTTATCTTTAACTGCTCTCTTATAGGGGTGCTTTGAAAGACATGTTATCGCAACGATCTTTTTAGATTTAATAGGGCAATGAAAATGACATTGCACCATATCGGAGACTATTTCAACGGATTGTAAAAGCGAACGGATCTCGTCATATGTATATTTATTTATCATTTTTATTACTATTAAATAATTTTATTTAACATAATATATCATTAAGAGAGTTATAGGATATTTTAAATGCGTATGAATACTGTTGTCTGGTCTGGTGTGTAGAATGGTAATAGATAAAGCGAGACTGATCAGGAAAAGAGAGAAGTGTTCAGGTGAGGATCAATGCCTCACCTCTCTTCCGAGTGTCTTTTGAACGGAATCGATCTTCGTTTTTAGACGATTTGTCTTTCCCTTGCGGATGTCGAATTTAAGCGACGAGTAGACCCGTTCGCAGTCGCTCAGGCATTCATAAGCCTTTTCGATCACATTCAAGGCTTCTTTCATCGAGTTGCATTCGATTATCGTACCCATAGGCGTCAACTGATAGGCTACCCCGCTTTTATCAATCATATCGATGACCTTGCTGACATAGCCGGAAACGCCGGCACCGTCTCTTCCGTCTGGGCTGGTAGGAAACATTGAAAACTCAAGTAAAACAGATGTGTTCATATTTTAGACCTTATATTTTTTGAAAGTATAGCGTCTTACGTGAAGTAACGTGGCGCCATTTCCAGAATCTTTCTGTAAATAGCTTCAAAATCCGTAGAATATACCCGTGTATTGGCAATCGATGTTATAAAGTTTGTGTCTCTCTCCCATCGCGGTACCAGATGCAGGTGGATATGTTCAGCTATCCCTGCACCACCTGCTTTACCTAGGTTCATCCCTATGTTCACACCTTGGGCATGAAACCCTTCTTTGAGCAGTCGTACACCTTTTTGCGCTAAAGCAGAGATATGAAGCCACTCCTCGTCAGGCAACTCTTCCAAGGCATCTGTATGTTTATGCGGAATGATCATGAAATGACCCGGCGTATAAGGATAACGGTTCATGACGACAAAACAGTACTCGTCTCTATAAAGGACATGCAGTTCCTCATCCTGGGCCGCATGCTCTGAGATATGACAGAAGACACAGCCTTCTATCTTTTTATTCTCTTGTATGTAATCACTCCGCCATGGTGCATATAATATATTTTCCATTAACAATCTTTATGTATCAAGTTTCACTATCTTACAAAAAGCTTTATAAAAAAGCAAATACCAGATCAGGAAAAAGCATTATCAGGCCCAATGCCAAAAGCTGTAAAAAGATAAAAGGGACGATTCCCCTGTAGATCTCCAAAGTGCTCACCATATCCTTTGCCGCACCCTTTAAAAAGAACAGTGAGAGTCCAAACGGCGGTGTAATAAAGGACGCTTGAAGGTTCATAGCGACAAGGATAGCAAACCAGACAGGGTCAATGCCCAACTCTTCCAATATAGGGACCATGATAGGGACTACGATAAATGATATCTCTATAAAATCAATGAAAAAACCGAGTATAAAGATAATAAACATCGCAAAAGCGATAAAAATCCACGGATCCGCTATATCTTCGGAGAAGAACTCCAAGATAAGGTCAGATCCGCCGAGTTCGTTAAAGACAAGACTGAAGGCTGTCGCACCGATGAGTATCATAAAGATCATACCCGAAAGCTTGACTGTCTGCATAGTGGCATATTTGATAATACCAAAGGAAAAACTTTTTTTATAGACCGAAAGAAAAACGGCCCCGACTACACCGAAAGCAGCAGACTCCGTAGGCGATGCTATGCCGGCGAATATGGAACCTAGGACAATAAAGATAAGCAGCAGAGGCGGAAGTATGGACTGCAGGGCTGATGAGAGACTGAACTTCTCTCCTTTTATGGCCGGAGCGGCATCTTTTTTGATAAAAGCATAGATCAGGATATAAAGTATGTACAGACCTACCAGCAGCAGACCAGGAAGCACTGCCCCTTTGAAAAGATCACCCACACTGACACTCATAACATCACCAAGGATAATTAGAATGATAGATGGCGGTATTATTTGTCCCAGGGTCCCTGAAGCTGCGATTGTTCCGGCAGAAAGAGAGCGTGAATACCCATATCTAAGCATCAAAGGCAAAGCGATCACACTCATCATCACGACAGATGCAGAGACGATTCCCGTAGAAGCCGCCAAAACAGCTCCCACAAGTACGACAGAGATCGCCAACCCTCCGCGAAGCGAACCAAAGAGCCGGCTCATTGAGAGAAGCAGGTCTTCAGCCATACGGCTTTTTTCCAATATCAGTCCCATAAAGATAAACAAAGGGACGGCCATCAGCGTGAAATTGCTCATGATCCCATATACACGCAAAGGAAGGACACCAAACACTTCCAGCCCAAGTTCAGGAGAGAAAAATGCAAAGATCAAAGCTACCCCGCCGAACACAAAGGCTACTTCAAAGCCTGTCATCAACAAGACCAAGGCAAGAAGAAACATCACAAAAGCTGTCATGAACGAAGTACCTTTATCCGTTTACGCAATTCACTCAAAGACTGTAAGATGACAAAAACAAAACTGATGACCATCACACTCTTTATAAGATAACGGTACGGAAGTCCGCCGGGATCACAAGAGCCTTCAAGCTGTACATAACTCAGCATGACATAATCAAAACCGACATAAATGATAAGCGCAGAAAAAGGGAGAATAAAAAAAAGCTGGGAGAGGATACCCACGATCGCTTTTTTCCTTTCGCTAAAGTGCGCATAAAAGATATCCACACGTACATGGGCATCCTCTTTTAAAGCGTAGGAGATACCAAAGAGGATGATAAGATCGAAAAGATGCCATTCCAGTTCCTGCAAGGCGATGGAACCCGAATGAAAGAGATAGCGTGAAAGAGCATCATACACGATCAGAAGTGTCAGTATGACCAAAGCTATAGCAGTCAGCCGGCCGATATATTCTGTCAGAGTATCAAGACTTTTCATGATGACCTAGATAAAATTAGGCGCATCATTGGCAAACAGGATAACATCACCGCTTGCTGTCATCTGCCCCAAAGTCTCTGTAAGTTTTGACTTATCCCTTAAGATGACCTTTTTGTCGACATTAAGATGCTTATCGAAAAGCTCTGCATTAAGAGAACCGGTCACAATGACTATATCAAAGACCTTATTGATCTCATCGATCAAGGAAATATTGAGCTCATCCGAACTTTCTACTAGCCCGGGTGTCACGATGACTTTTCTTCCCTTGTGTCTTGAACACAGATAGATACCCTCTTTCATCCCGTCAAGATTCCCGTTAAAACCGTCATCCAAGATTATCTTTCCGCCAGCATCAATACGCTGTAAACGATGTTCGACCGATTCAAGTCCCTGGACAGCTCTCTGTATCTCTTCTAATGGCATACCCAGATATACGGCGACTTTGACCGCTGCTGCAATATTGATCGCCTGAAAAGCGCCCAATACAGACGTCTCGAATGCGACACTTTTTCCATCGATATCAAGCTTGAACTTCAGGCCGTCAAGGCTCGAATCCAGGTCCGTGATCTCATTGCCGAAAAACTCGACCTTGTTATGGCTCTCTTCGGTCGCACTTACATGTACAAAGGCTTTTTCAAGGTTTGCACTTTGCATGATCTCGAGTTTTGTCCGCGCGATGTTTTCCAAAGATTTGAAATATTCGATGTGTGCAGGCCCGATCTTTCCGACAACGGCA
Organism: Sulfurimonadaceae bacterium; assembly: GCA_041553795.1. Classification (GTDB taxonomy): domain Bacteria; phylum Campylobacterota; class Campylobacteria; order Campylobacterales; family Sulfurimonadaceae. Next base: position 4,413 of record JBFEIF010000015.1, on the reverse strand, counting down.
ATATGCTGATTAAGAAGCTGTGATATCTGATAGATATCCCCTTTCTGTCGGGCTCCGGCTTCGGCAATATAGACCTGCGTATCTTCTGGAAGGTCCTGGTTGATATCTTTGACAATACCGCCAAGAGTATTTACCGAACGGGGCGTCATATAGCATTTTTTATAAGACTTAAGGATCTGATACAAAAAGTTTTTCATACTTGTCTTGCCATAGCTCCCTGTGATAGCGACGATCTTAAGTCCCTGCATACTCTGAAGTTTTCTTTTGGCTTCTTTCATGTAAGCCATAAAAAGAAACTTTTCTATCAGAACCGAACCGGCTGTAGCGACAAACAAAGGCATAAAGACACCGTAGACCTCACACGAGTTGTTTAAGGTACATAAGAAGTCTTGAAACAGTGTCAAAAACACAAGCAGAATAAGAAAACGGCGCACTCTCCATGTCAACACAAGAGGCTTGTCCAAACGTTTATGCCAGACAAAAAGAGCCGGAAGTGCTGCAAAATAAAAATAGATGGCGAAAAAATCGGCCCAATGCAGAGAATACATCCCGTAATAGACCATAAAAGGAAAGATAAAATAAAATAGATGCCACCACGGCTTATGGTGCTTAGTCACAACGCGGTCTATCTGATAGTTGTACCATTGAAGATTTGTGATCAGGTACCAGCCGAGACTGAGTACAAAGAGGACGTTCGTGACAAAAAGAAGTAGTTGTGCATAATCCATTATTTTAAATATTCCATTTCAATCTCGGCTGCAATCGATTTTGCGCGGTTCAAAAAGAAGTAATGATCACCCTGATAGACTGTAAAACGGTTGTGCTTGATCAACTCTGCGATCTCCTGACCGGCGACAAGAGGCGTAGCCGTATCTGATTCACCCCAGCAGATCAAAGCCTTATTATAGAAGTTTTTAAACTCTTCTCTAAAGTCTTCGTCCACGACCTTCTTAAACGTACCGTACATCAAGGTGTTCAATGATTTTGCATCCTTGGCTCTGAACAGTGCTGCAAACTGTCGCAGTCCAAGAGCATTGGCAAACTTTGTGAACATGATCTTCATCTTGACGCTCAGAGGCTTAGGCAGTTTGATCCCTGCAGATGAGAGCAGGACCAGAAGAGAAGGATTTAAGACTGTCGCCACTTTCCCGCCAAAAGAGTGCCCTATGATGATCTCTTTTTTTGCACCGATCAGTTCGAAGAAGACCTCAAGTATCCGCGCGTACTCATAAGTGTCAAGCACGGCATGGTTAATACTTCCGCCAAAACCAGGAAGATCTATGTAGATATGGCGGAAAGCAGGCATATAGTTCTCAAAAGCCTGTTTCATTATCTCTTTGTTCGATCCCCAGCCATGCAGGATGACAAGGTCATGTTTTGCAAGCGGATTAATGATCTCATAAGAGATACTGTAACTATGCTGGTCGTGCTGAAAAGACTTGATAGCCATTACGCTTTTCCTTTAGCGGAACGGATAGAATGCAGATAGGTATAATTGACCTTGATATCTTTTTTCTTTGGAAGCGTCACGTTCTTGATGACTTCGGTGAAATCATCAAACAGATAGTTTGCCATAGAACCAGGGATAGGGTTTATCTCATTGAGCAAGACCTGCCCTTCAACCACAAAAAAATCACAACGGATGATCGCCCCCTCGAAGACAGGCGTATAGATCTTTTCAAAAGCGATAAAAAGCGCTTCTTTCAATTCAGCTGATATAGCTGCTTCGCAGACCTGTTCTGAACGTGAAAAGTCCAAATATTTTTTATCAAAGTCTAAAAACTCCTCTTTCTGGGGCTCCTCGACAATCGAAAGCACCAAACCGTTTTTTGTCATACATCCAGCGACATTGTATTCTTTGACACCTTCGATAAAAGGCTCGATCAAAAGCCTGTTGTCAAACTCATAAGCCACATCCAAAGCATAATCCAGTTCGTCCTGTGTCTTGACGATGCTGACACCGATCGAGCTTCCCAGTCGTGCAGGTTTGATGATGAAAGGAAGTTGCACTTTTGTCTCTCTTTCGCCGGAGAGAAGTTCATAAGGGACAGTATCCACTTCGCATACGTTTGCATAAGCCTTGGTCAAGAACTTGTCAAAACTCATCACACTCGCATCTTTGCGCGGTCCGATATAATTAATGCCGTAAAACTCAAGAAGGGAGGCTATTGTCCCATCTTCGCCGTCTGCACCGTGAATAAGGTTCAAGACCCTTGTAAATTCGATACTGGTACTGCCGAAGAAGCTTTTTTTGGCAAATCCGCCATCTTCCAGGTTTAACTTTGCAGCTTTTTTATAGCTTCCTGAGCTAAAGGTCTTCGCATCCATCTGATTGACGGGGATAAGATAAAAGGTATGATCCTGGTCTAAAAAGACAAAGCTCAGATCTAAGCTCGACAGCTTCTCTTTTAGGGTTATGGCAGAGACGATGCTGATCTCATGTTCGTATGAAGCACCGCCAAAAAGTATTGCTAAGTTCAATATATATTTCCTGATTCAATAATTAAAGCTTATTTTAGCGAATTAAGTTTAAAAAAGAAGAGTTGTTTATATTAAGCGCCTATTTCAGACGCTTAAGCGCTTCTTTTACGATCTCGCCTGTATCCGTGGCTGTAATGCCGGAAAGGACTTTCATTATCTGCTCTTTCTTAAAGCCGAGACTTTCCAGAGCCATCGCCGCATCGGCTGAAGAAGGAGAGACTGATTCATTTTGCATATCAACAATAAAATTACTCAGCTCCACCAAGATCCGGCTGGCTGCTTTTGGCCCGATCCCCGGCACTTTTTTCAAGGCATTGACATCATTGTTTTGCACTATGGAAGCAAAGCTTGATGGTGTGTAGGTCGAGCAGACTGCCATCCCTACCTTTGGTCCGACTCCGTTGATCTTGATCAGCTGAGCGAACATCTGCTTTTCATTCTCGGATGCGAATCCGTAAAGACTCTGTGCATCTTCACGGATTATCTGAATAGTGTGCAGTTTGACTTTTTGTGATTCTAATGTGTGGTACGTGTTTACTGAGATAAATACTTCATATATAAGGCCACTGACATTGATGTAGACTGATGTCGGTTCCTTCTTTTCGATTGTTCCTTCAATCCCGACTATCATATTTGGTCACTGCCTTCTATCTCATAAGCATCCGTCTCTTCATTGCGCTTAAGCATAAAACATTTTTCATTCACACCGCCGCGCGGAACATAATAAAGTTCAAGTTCAGGGTCTATGAGTTTAAAGCGTATCTCGTTATGTCCCTTATACTCATCATGGTTGATGATCTTTGCATCAAAGATATTTTCCTGCAGCGCATTGGATTTCGACATAATAAGTTCCATCATGTCTTCGTTCTGTTTCAATTCCTTCTTTAAAGAAAGCAGATGTTTTTGAAGGTCTTGAAACTCTTTGAACTTTACGACAAAGGCAGTCGGCAGTTTGGCACCGCTTTGCTTATAATGGGCCAAGCGCTTTTTCAGGTCTATGATAGCACTTTCGTTATCATCCAGGACCGTCTGTTTCTTTGTAACTTCCTCTTTGAGTTCTCTTATCTTTCTTTGTTGGAGAACAAGTTCTTCCTTATTACCGCTCAAAGACTCTTTCTCTTCATCATACAGTACAGGAGAGATAGTGAAACTGTTCTCGCTTCCTTTAAGATGCTTTATCTCGATCTTGGAGCTTGCGATGATATTGACATGGGATGAAAGCGTATCGATGACGACTTCTTTTGCTATTATCTTTCCGCCTGTTGCTTGAAAGACCTCAACATAGTCAGCTTCAACCACACCCTGTTCAAGACGGGATATCTCCACACGCTTCCCTTTTATCTTGCCCTTGTGAATATTGACTTTTACATCATCTGCGTCAATAAATGAACTCTGGTGTGTTTGGCCCTGTATGTTTACAGCTCGGGCCTTGATCTTGGCATTGTTACCCACATTCCCGTCAATATTTATCTCATTGACTTCGATCTCCATACCCGCACCGATAGCATCTTTAAAAGCATCTGACTCTTTTACATTAAGCGAGACGCCCGTATCCATCCCGGCCTCGATAGAACCTGTTGTCTTAAAGCTTATCTCAGTCACTTCCATCTCGACTTTGATATCATATGTATTGTTTTCAAAGGTTATATAGCCGTTTTCTTTGGCCTTGTACTGGATACTGTCTTCTGTGTCGATGACATCAATCTTTTCGGAGACGTTAAAGGCAGGCGCATTGCCGATTACAGGCTCCCTGACATCCAAAAACTCACCGCGGCAGCTTCTGCCAGGTTTACCCTTCTTGGCTTTGACATATTCGATCAGAAGCTGATCTTTGTTGACACCCTGTACGAACCCTCTTTTTGAGTGATCGACTCGTGCCTGTTCGTCTTTTATATTCGAATCATCGTAATGGATAATAAGCTTGTCATCAAC